>JBDLJO010000089.1:0-9784 GCA_039714275.1 Chloroflexota bacterium
GACCATAATTCTCTGGCAACGGCCACGGTTTCTAGAAATGTATCGCCCTCAAAAAGCCAAAGATCCATAATGCCATCATCCAGACGTGCATTGGGAGATATTTCGGCGTAGCCTCCGGCATATAGATGAATATTGCTGACGACAGCCATCAAGTAGCGCCCCGCTATATCGACACCATCAGCTTGAATCAGCAAATTAATTCCCTTCCAGGAGGCGGCATGACGCAGGGCTTTGGCGGCATAAGGCGCTTCGGCAAAGTATTTTTCAAAACGGCTCCGAGGCTCAATGCTGTGTACGATAAAAGCGTCTAAGCCGACACCAGCCCATAATAAAAAGGGTTTCCCGTTACAAATGCCAATATCGACACGGCGCACTGAAGCCGATGCTAAATTCTCGGCACTCTCTTCAAGCGCCAACCAACGCGTCCAAGTCAGGCTATGCTGCCCTAATTCTTTGGCCCAGACATTGGCCGTGCCTGCTGGCAGCACGCCCAGGGCTGTACGACTGTCGTAGAGACCGCAAACAGCAAAATTCACGGAACCATCCCCGCCGGCAATAAAAAAGGCGTCAACCCCACCCTGAGCAGCCTGACGGGCGAGCTGCGTAATATGGGAACCGCCGGTGGTGCGGATCAACTCGATTTCCCAGCCATGCTTTTCCAGTACTGACGAAGCACGTTCGGTCAGCAACTGGGATGGGAAACGACCTGCGGCAGGGTTATAAACAATATAAGCCTTGGGCATAGATAATGTTTTATGAACCTTTGATATGCTCTACAACCTACAAAAACCATTTGCATTTATAGATGCAAAACAAGCTTGAATGGTACAATTCTACCCTAAGGAGATGAGGTTCGCAAAAGATGTCAGAGACGACGATTCTAAATAAGCGTTATCAACTTCAAGATCAACTGGGCAGCGGCGGTATGGCCGTTGTTTATAAAGCGCGTGACTTAATGTTGGAGCGCACGGTTGCCATCAAAGTGCTGAAAAAAGATTTCTCTGATGACCCTGCCTTTCGGGAGCGTTTCCGCCAAGAGGCAAAGGCGGCGGCAAACTTAACCCACCCTAATATTGTCACGGTGCATGATTTTGGCTTAGATGAAGGGCATATTTTTATCGTGATGGAACACGTTCCCGGTGTAACGCTAAAAGAATTAATTCAAAAACTAAGGAAATTTACCCCGCAGGCAAGCACGCACCTGATCATTCAGGCCTGTGCAGGCATCGGCTATGCGCATCGAGCCGGGCTGGTGCACTGTGATGTAAAACCGCAAAATATGCTGGTAACGCCGGATAAACGTCTCAAGGTGACCGATTTTGGCATCGCGCGCGCTTTAGCTTCGATCCATCCGCATGAGCACTCAGATATCGTCTGGGGATCACCGCAATATTTTGCCCCGGAACAAGCCGCGGGGAGCCCTCCATCACCCGCTTCGGATGTCTACAGCCTGGGTGTGGTGCTTTATGAAATGCTGACCGGGGAAACACCCTTTAAAGCCGACAATACGGCAGAGTTAGCGCGGTTGCACCGGGATGTGATCCCGCAATCACCGAGGCAGCTTAATGCTGATATCTCTCAACAATTTGAAAATATCATCCTGAAAGTGCTGGCAAAAGAGCCATCGGCGCGCTACCGGACAGCTGACCAATTGGGCCGGATCTTGATCACGTTTGGATCGGAATCAACCAGCGCAGCAGAAAGCGATAAAGAGATCACCAAACCAGATTCCACGCAACTCGAAGGTCAGAGAGCCCAACCCAATAAGACTGAGACCAACCAAAAAGCCGATCAAAACCCCCTGGATATCGATTGGGGAAGCATATTATTAGGCCTGCTGGCGCTCTTGTCGGTGGGTGGATTAGTGCCCTTCTGGTTGTGGGTCTATTACGCAATAACGCCCTAATAAGGCCCTTGCCAAGTGATTATCCCCCGGGTATCATACAGCCGGTCTGGACACAAAATAAATTACATTATCGGATAGAAATTTAGTTAAAAAAATTCTGGGCTTTGACGAGTGCATTCACTTGTCAAAACCCAGAATAAAAGAAAACCACTTAATTAGATTAAGCCGTTTTTACGCTTGTACGAATACAGCGGGTGCACAAAGTTTTACGCACTTTGCGGCCATCCACATAAACCGATACTTTTTGTAAATTTGGTTTGAACTTACGCAGCGTCGTTTTCTTTGACCACGGGATGCTACGTCCAAAGGTTGTCTTTTTTCCACAACTTTCACAAATCGCCATCTTTCCAAGTCCTTTCTAAGCACTTATAATCTTTACCAAGCCGGACAATACTACCACAAAATATCACCCCTTACAAGCAAACGAGGCACTAAATGACAAATGAAATTACATCCACTGGCAGCATCCATGTTTCCCCTCAAGCCATCGCTACGATCGCCTATCAATCTGCACTACGATCTTACGGTGTGGTAGGTATGGCTTCAAAAAATATGGTTGACGGGTTGTCACAAATTCTCGTTAAAGACCCCACTCACGGGGTCGAGGTTGATTATATTAACGAGCACATCAACATTGATGTTTATATTATTGTTGAATACGGCACCCGCATAAAATCGGTTGCCAACAGCGTAGCCAACACCGTGCGCTTCCATGTTGAAAAAGCGCTTGGTCTACCTCTGAATGAAATCAATGTCCATGTTCAAGGATTACGGATCAGTGAAGTAAAAGCATAATCGCATCGGAGAGGAACGGTAAGCCCTGTTCCGGGTTATTAAAGGTATCTCAATCCCATCTTCGATGGCGAAATTATCAGGAGTCATATTTCATGAGCACACCCCCTCAACAAGCAGCACCAACCTCTGGAGAAATCGTGATACCAGAGGGTCCGATCAATGGTATCGCGCTAAAAAGACTGACATCCGCTGGACTGGCCTGGCTGAGAACTAATCAAGAAATTGTTAACGCATTAAACGTATTCCCAGTACCTGATGGCGATACCGGCACAAATATGGTGCTGACCATGCAATCAGCTTACGATGAGATCGCCAATTCTCCAGAAAAGCATATTGGTGAAATGGCTCATGAGTTTGCTCACGGGGCACTGATGGGGGCACGCGGCAATTCGGGGGTGATCCTCTCACAGATTTGGCGGGGATTTTCACAGGCGTTGAAAGGTATTGAAATCCTTGACGGCAAAACACTGGCAGAGGCATTTGATCTAGCGCAGGAAACTGCTTATAAAGGGGTGGTACGACCGGTAGAAGGGACTATTCTGACGGTGTGTAAGGATATGGCAGCGGCAGCAAAAGCTAAACTGGCCGAGACTGATGATCCGATGTTGATCCTTGAACATGTGCTCCAAGAAGCGGATGCATCTGTAAAACGAACCCCCGAGTTATTGGACGTACTCAAAGAAGCGGGCGTGGTGGATTCTGGCGGCAAGGGACTTTACTTCATATTTGAAGGTATGATGCGCTACGCTCAAGGATTACCGTTAGATACGGCTCTCATCAGCGTTAAACCATTGTCGTCGCTGAACCTGGATGAAGCGATGCAAGTTGTTGAGCCGGGACAAGATTATGAAATTGTGGTTGATTTTCGTCCAAACGAGCCGCTGGAGTTAGAAAGCTTCTACAGCGACCTGGAGGAAATGGGGACATCGATCCAGATTGGGGAAGGCGACGGCATGTACCGGATGCATATCCACGTGCCCACTGAAAAACGCTACGAGCCGATTGACTACACTATGTCGATAGGCACGATCACCAAAGTGCATATTGAGAACTTGCTTGCGCAAATGGACGAGATTGATCAGGAGCGGCAAGAGCATCAATTAAAGCTAGCTCCCTTGACCCCCGGAGAAATTGCCGTAGTAACTGTTTCACCAGGCCCGGGTATTGCACGCGTCTTTGCCAGCCTGGGTGTGACAGCGGTGATTGAAGGTGGGCAAACTATGAATCCCAGCACTCAAGAGGTGCTGGCTGCTTTTGAGAATCTGCCCACAGAAAAAGTTATCATCCTGCCCAATAATAAAAATATTTTCATGGCTTCGAAAGCCGCGGCAGATGTAACGGTTAAAAAAGCGGTTGTGATCCCCAGCCGAACCGTACCCCAGGGGCTGGCGGCGCTGCTAAATTTCGTGCCGGATGGCGATTTCGATAAAATTGCTGCCAGTATGGAAGCTGCGCTGGATGAAATTGAAACGGGCGAAGTCACCACCGCCACCCGCAGTGTGGAAATTGACGATGTTACCGTGCAAGAAGGTGAAATCATTGCCCTGCATAATGGCAAATTGGTGCTTTCCACGGACAGTTTGGATAAGGCTTGTCTGGAACTGCTAGAAAAAATAGGGACGGAGGATTTTGAG
Organism: Chloroflexota bacterium; assembly: GCA_039714275.1. GTDB lineage: Bacteria > Chloroflexota > Anaerolineae > Anaerolineales > UBA11858 > JBDLJO01. The sequence goes on from JBDLJO010000089.1 coordinate 4,336, forward strand.
CTGATCACCCTATTCTACGGCGTGGATATTGAAAAGTCTGAAGTCAACCGGATTTCCGATGTGATCCGAGCGGCATACCCTGATCAAGAAGTTGAAGTGCAGGATGGCGGACAACCGCACTACCAATTTATTCTGTCGGTGGAGTAACTGCACTCTGGCAAGTATAACTATTTATTTTGAAAGCTAAAGTGTTTGAATACCGTCCCGGGCTGTGCAGAAGATGCGTGCAAATCGCCTGGGACAACTATTTTAACCAAGGAATACGATGCAAACAGCGATCGTCACCGACAGCACAGCAGATATTCCGCCCGACCTGGCTACTGAATACGCCATACGGGTGATACCTGCGATTCTGGTCATCGAAGGAGAAAGCCTGATAGACGGGATCGATATTTCTCGACGAGAATTTTATCAACGCCTGCCAACGATGCGTACCCATCCAACAACGGCCACCCCTTCCCCAGAGCACTTTGCTCAAGCCTACAAAGAACTTTTTGAACAAGGCGCAGAGGCTATCCTTTCCATTCATGTGGCCAGTAAATTAAGCGGCATTTATAACACGGCCAAATTAGCGGCGCAGGATTTTGGGAATCGGGTACGGGTTATCGACAGCAACTCGCTTTCAATGGGCATCGGCTTGCAGGTTTTAGCAGCAGTCGAAGCAGCGGCAAAAAATAACCCGATCGATAAAATAATCGATCGGATCGATGAACTACAGCAGCGGGTACGGGTGGTTGCGATGCTTGATACACTCACTTATATCCACCGCAGCGGGCGGGTTTCATGGGCCAAGGCGCGGATTGGTTCACTGCTGAAAATCAAGCCGATCGTTAATATTAATCATGGCGAGGTAGAAAACTTAGCCAACACGCGGACACGGCGGCGCGGTATTGATGAGCTAAAAAAGCTGGTCTTACGCTGGGGAGCGATTGAAGACATCGCAGTACTGCACAGCAATGCAGAAGCCGATGCAGAACAACTTTGCGCCGATATTGAATCTACGCTGTCGATCAGGCCCATGATGGTCGATATCACGCCGGTAATTGGCATTCATGTTGGCCCAAACGGCTTAGGAATTGCGGCAATTGTCCGTTAGCGTTTATCTCAAACTACTCGACAAATCAACCTGCTGGTACAATACCCACAATGAAACCATCGATCACAAAACTCCGAAATTACTTTCGCCTTGAGGCGGATAAAGACTACGAAAATAAGGCCATCATTGGGGGGATAGAAAGCATGCTTGAACCCTGGGCCGCTGAAGCGCGGGTAGATCAAATTCCTGAAGCAATCATCCAAGTCGTTATGGTACGCTTGCGAGATTATCAAGGATTAAGCCAAAACTCTCGAAAAGAGGTGCTGGGAGGCATTTGGAAGCGCATTGAACGCGAGCTAGGCGCGGAGCCGCTGGATGACGATGTACAGCAGCGGCCCCAGAGAAAACCCCAACCTCAAGCAGCGGTAAAATCAGAAATAAAACCAAGTCCTGAGAAGGTAGAACCTCCACCTGAGAAGGAAGATTCCCCGCCACAGGTGCGGCAAGAAATTGAGGACCAGGAACCTGCTGACCTGAATGCCAACGTGACCACACTGGATAAAATTGGTCCGGGCTATGCGGAGAAACTGAAACAACTTAATATCGAGACTTTGGGAGATCTGCTGTATCATTTTCCCAAACGATATGTTAATTACTCCGAACTCAAACCGATCAATAAGTTGGTTTTTGAGGATACAGTTACGGTGATTGGTACGGTAAAGTCGATCCATAAGCGGGCGATTAAAAGCGGGAAAAACCAACTTGTGGAAGCAATCCTGAGTGACGGTACCGGCGCGCTGCAAATTACCTGGTTCAACCAGCCCTGGATCATCAATAAGATCAAAGCAAATTCACAGATCAGCATCTCGGGAAAAATTGATCAATACTTAGGCAGATTGACGGTTAACAACCCAGAATGGTCACCCCTTGGGCGGGAAAACCTGCTGGCACAGGGAATATCCCCCGTCTACCCGCTGACCGCCAAGATCACCCAAAATTGGCTGCGTCAGAGAATGAAAGCTTTGGTTATCAAATGGGCGGCTAAAGTGCGTGATCCATTACCACTCACTTTGCGAGAAAGTGCTGAAGTGATGGACCTATCGATTGCGCTGCGGCAAGCTCACTACCCGGAATCATGGAGCAAGCTCAAACTTGCCCAACACCGATTGGCATTTGATGAAATATTCCTGCTGCAGCTTGGGGTGCTGCAGCAAAAGAAGGCCTGGCAGGACCGTAAAGCACAGGCTTATGAAATCTCGGACGATACGTTTAGAACGATCATCGAGGGGCTGCCCTTCAAGTTGACTGGAGCACAAGAACAATCCCTGGCGGATATGCGAGCGGATTTGGCCTCGGGGCACCCCATGAACAGGCTGATCCAGGGTGATGTTGGCTCAGGGAAAACCGTCGTTGCTGCGCTGGCGGCTGCAATCCTATCGCAGAACGGCGCCCAATCTGCAATTATGGCGCCCACAAGCATCCTGGCGGAGCAGCATTACCAGACCTTCCTCTCGCTGCTGGCTAAAGAAAACAGCGGTCTGGCAGCAGAAGAAATTCGCCTGATGATTGGCGCGACCAGTGAAAGCGAAAAAGAAGAAATTCGAGCCGGTTTAAGTGCGGGAGAAATCAAGATTGTGATTGGCACGCATGCGATCATCGAGGATCCAGTGACCTTTGATAATTTGCAATTGGCCGTGATCGATGAACAACACCGCTTTGGGGTCAATCAGCGGGCAGCGCTGCGCGCAAAGGGAGATAATCCGCATATTCTGGTGATGACAGCAACACCTATTCCGCGGTCATTAGCCCTGACCGTATATGGGGACCTGGATCTGACGGTGATTGATGAGATGCCTCCGGGACGGCAAAGTGTTGATACTGCTGTACGCTATCCACAAGAACGCGAGCTGGCTTATAACCTGATCCGCCGACAGGTGGAAGCCGGGCACCAGGCGTTCATTATCTACCCACTGGTAGAAGAAAGCGAAAAAAGCGAGGAAAAAGCCGCGGTTGAGGAATATGCCAGGCTGCAAAAAGAAATCTTCCCTCATTTTTCGTTAGGCTTGCTGCATGGTCGTCTTTCCCCATCGGATAAAGAAGCGACAATGAAAAAATTCCAGACTGGTGAATTTGATGTCCTGGTATCGACTTCGGTGGTTGAGGTGGGCGTGGATGTCCCGAATGCTACTGTGATGCTGATTGAAGGAGCTCATCGTTTTGGGCTGGCTCAACTGCATCAATTCCGCGGGCGTGTGGGACGAGGGGATGCAAAGTCGTACTGCATTCTGATCCCCGGGAAACGAGATGCGGTTGAAAATCAACGCTTGAAAGCTATGGTTGAAACCAATGATGGATTTGTATTGGCGGAACGTGATCTAGATCAGCGCGGCCCCGGTCAATTCTTGGGCACCAGGCAATCGGGGTTCTCCGAGCTGCAAATGGCCAGCATCACCGACCTGCCATTAATTGAGAAAGCCCGCCGACATGCTAAGGCTATCCACCACAGAGATCCCACCCTGGCACTTTCGGAGCATCAACTGCTTGGAAATAGTCTAGATCGTTTTTGGCAAGTTAACAGCAGCGATATTAGTTGATAAAACAAACCATGATCCGTTCGGTCTTCCCCGGGACTTTTGATCCCATCCACTATGGACATATTGACATCGCCCGTCGGGCGGCGCGGTTATTCGATGAATTTATTGTTGCCGTTTATGACCGCCCCTTGAAAAATTTGCTTTTTCAACCCGAGGAGCGAATCGCCTTTGCTCAAAAGGCCTTTGAGAACGATGATAATATTAAGGTGATTGGCTACAGCGGATTAACGGTCAAGCTCTGCCATGAGATTGAAGCCCAGGTCGTGGTACGCGGGCTGCGGGTTTTTTCTGATTTTGAATACGAGTTCCGGATGGCCTTGGCCAATCACCGGTTGGCGCCCGATATTGAGGTGATTGCGCTGATAACCCATGAACAGCATACTTTCTTATCCGGCACAACGGTGCGGGAAATTGCATCGCTGCATGGCGATGTCAGCAGTATGGTGCCAAGCTATGTGGAAAAAGCCATCAAAGCGCGCTTTGATGATTTAGGAGATACGCAAGAAATCGTACCGACAACATCACTGCTGGATTAATTGCCAGCGACCCTACTTGACGAATATCCCAGTTACGTGTAATCTTAAAATTAATAATTCTCATTTATAGGCCAAGACATTATTCACCCAGCACCTCTGAGGGAGGAGCTTTATGGACATCTTACACCTCATAGATCGATTAGAAGAACTCTTCAATGAGAGCCGTCCGATTCCTTTCACGCATAATGTGATCGTGGATGAGGACCGCACATTGGACCTTATTGATCAAATGCGAGTGACGGTACCCGATGAGGTAAAAAAGGCCCGTCAGGTGTTGGCGCAGCATGACCGTATCTTAGCTCAGGCTCAAGAGGAGTCCACCCGCACATTAGCCCTAGCCCGGGAGAAGAGCACCCAGCTTACGGGAAAAGAAGCTATTGTGATCGCGGCTAAGGCTCACGCCGATGATATCCGCAAGCAAGCGCAATTTGACGCCGAACAAACCCGCAGGGATGCTGATAAATACGTTATTCATATTCTCGCCCGGATGGAGATTGAATTAGGGCAGTTACTTAATCAAACCCGCAACGGCATTTTGGCTTTAGAAAATATTGCTCAAGCAGACCCGGCGAGTATGGCGCCGAAGACAGATGAAGAAAAGCAGCCGGAGGAAAAAGCCCCCGAGGAAAGCCCCCTACCGCCGCCTGAGGCGCAGGAATAGTAGTTAGAAATACTTTTTAAAAGTAAAGCACACTTCAATATTGAAGTGTGCTTTTTTTGTTTTGAAGATTATTGTGTCCCTGATAAGTTATAATTTATCTAAATAACAATAAAAAATGGTCATGAAAATCAATACAGCATTTTAATAAATTAATTGAGCAGCTGGTAAATTAACAGCACCTCACAAGGAGCAATTCTATGGATTTCAGGCTTACGGAAGAACAGCGTATGTGGCGAAATGCAGTGCATAATTTTGTTGCTAAAGAGGTGAAACCAAAAGCCGCTGAAATTGATGAAACAAAGGAGCTCAATTGGCCTGCGATTCGAAAAATGGGGGATGTTGGGCTGCTGGGGCTGAACGTGGCAGAGGAATATGGGGGTACCGGGGTTGATGCGATCAGTGCCGCGATCGCGATTGAGGAATTGGGTTGGGGTGACGGGGGTACAGCACTAACGATTGCGGCGCATAATGGTTTAGGGTGTGCGCCAATTTCCCTGTTTGGCACCCAAGAGCAGAAAGAGGATTACCTCCCGAAAGCCGTGAGCGGCGAGAACGGGTTAAGCGCTCTGGCGCTGACAGAACCTGGATCAGGATCCGACTTGCAGAATATCCAAACGAAAGC
>JBDLJO010000090.1:0-9734 GCA_039714275.1 Chloroflexota bacterium
AACATCCCCCTTGGGTTGTTCCCATCCTGCATCTACCATCCAATCGGGTATCTCAGTTTCTTCTTTTGGCTCGTGGGTGTCGTTGGAGAAATCCGAACCTCCAGAAAGTTTATCAAGCCAATCCGGTAAGCCGCTTTCTTCAGAATCTGGTTCTTGATGATCAATCTTAGAAGCGGATGCCCATTTTGATGATATTTCTTCATCTCCCGGGGTGTGTACGTCCCGATCTAGATGTTCCAACATTACAGTTTGAGCAGGGACGTTTTCAGCACTGGTTGAGAAATTCAATTGATAGGGATCTAATTCCTGCAATCGCTGTTCGCAGCCGAGTCGAAATTCTTCGTGTTCACTACTTAAAAGCAGTTTTGCCAACAGACGGTTGGCTTCCAAGCAGTAGGGTAAGTCTTGTAAGATTAATCTACAAGTGTTAACAGCTTGAACTTGCTCTCCACTTTTATCATATGCGCTGGCAAGCAAAACAAGCAAATCAAATCGCTTGGGTTCTTCCGAAATGGTGGCATTCAATTCTGAGATGGCTTGCTGTAAATGGCCGCCTTTGGCATATAAACGAGCCAGTGCTCCAGGTGTAAGACGTGCTTTTGGAGGTTGGACGCCATCGCGTTTACCGTAAAGACGGCGTAATTCATCGCGGATAGCTGGATTATAAGGCTGTACTTCAAAAGCGCGTTCCATATGCCAGAACGCTGCATCCAGATTACTGCCATCTTCTCGAATGACGCTCATGCCCACATGAGAAACAAAATCGTCAGGTATGGATGATAGAATCCGCTGAAAAATATCTACGGCGTTGCCGTAGCGCTGGGCTTCAAGATAAGCTTTACCTAGCAATTTATAAGTATCAATATGTTTCGGATAAATTTCTAAAATGTGCCGGCAGTGTGCAATGGCTTCGTCTATTTGATGCTCTTCGATCGCCGATTCAACTTCTTTTAGATATGTTCGTAAAGGGACTTTGGCCATAGTTTTTTCTCCCTAATTTAGGGGGATTCCTGAACACAAAAATTAATGCACGCTTTATTAATAAAAAGCGGCCTTATGCTACCATAAATACAATTCTAACAGATGACGTGAGTTCTTCAAGCCACAATTTTGTTGGTTTAATATAATTTCTTGAAGTAAAGATAAAAATTGGCAGTTTTTTCCCCTTTAACTAGCAGATATTTAAGCTTCGTTGCTAGAAAGTATGGTGGCTTTGTAAACAATTAAGGATCATAGTGAATAATAACCGGCGTGCATGGGTGCTTATTCATCATCAGGTGTGATCATGCCAGGCTGTTGGAGATCAATAACATCCCCATGCAGATTGATCTTAATCCTAAAGCCAGCCATTCCCATATATGAGCGGCTTTCTTCGGGGATGCTTTGATCCAGTAGGCGATCATATTGCTCCCCCATCTCCTTTAGTTGTTTCTCAATCATCGCCCGCGTAAAAATATCGTCTTGCCCGAGCATTTTGGCAGCCTGTTCGCTGAGCAAATCCTCATGACCTTCGATCATCTCACTCATCATTTCTAAAACCTTGCGATCAACTTGGGCGGAGGGGATATGACGGCGAAATCCATTATCGTCAACCACATAAAAAGGTTCACCACCGACGTAAGCCGTTTCTACAGGATTGTCGTTTTCATCAATCACTAAACCTGCAAAGAGGGGTTGTTTGGCCATAACTATCCTGATTGCTTACCTTCAATGGTACCTAGTAAAATGGCTGCGGCAATCCCTAATCTTCGGTCGATTAATTGAGCGCTATCCATACTGAAATCCAGATCTAGCGTATAGCCAACAAGCTTGAATTTTTGCCTGAATTCAGCTGCTTTTTGACCGTTGATCATCAAATGATAGCTTTGGGGTAAGAGCGATCCTAAGAATAAACGGCGCAGCAGGGCCTTACCAGGGCTGTCTTCCTGCAGTATGCCATAGGGTTGATCATTCGGATCAAGAATTTCCCACTCATCGCGTACCAATGCACGGAAACCTTTTCGGCGCAGAGCTCCTACTTTTTGACCACTGTTGGTGTCAATCACATCATAAGCTGCTGCAAAATCGATCATTTGACGTGCTCGGATGCTCAGCACTTCATGAACCATACTTTCATCGGAGAAGACACGGATATCTTCCTTGAGTTTAAACATTTTTTGGTGACTAAATAATATCAGCCCACCTTGGGAATCGAAAAGGCGAAATTTTCCCGTTAGGGCCAAGACTTGACGTTTAAGAGTGTAATTGGATTGTTGAAAGGTTGACAGCAGCATAATTTCCTTTGATTATTAAATTACATCTACGCGAGTACCAAATTTCTCGTAGCCGCTTTGTTGATCTGGATCAATAGCAGGCAGACTCCAGCGGTATATCCATTTTGATGCCTGCGATGGGAGGTTGATGCAGCCATGACTGCGTGGTTTGCCATAATCATTGTGCCAATATGTTCCATGAAAAGCAATCCCACTTTCAGTAATATAACACACCCAAGGAATACCCGGTAAATCGAAGCCATTATATGCCAGGTTACCAGCGGCCATATGGCGGGATGGTCGTTTGTGATAAATATCATGTCGTCCGCCTGGGGTCAGGTACTGCCCATTGCTAAATTTGGCACCTGTGGCTGTCCGTGACATAAAAACGGGGCGATCCCATTCATAAGCGATAACCACTTGTTCGCGGGTGCGCACCTCTATGCGTTTGGCTGCTGCGGGGACATCTGAAGAGATTGTAGAAAGCTCACTAGGTGGAATTAGCCTGATATGCCGCGCCAATACGTATAAAATTAATTCCCACTTATCATCTAGAATGCGATACCAGGGTGTGCCATCCGGAGCAAACGTTAATCCGATAACCCAGTGTGTGGTTTCATAATAAAAGCGATATCCAACTTCTTTGTGTAGGTCAGGTTCCCATCGGGCGTCAGTATAGGGAACAGTAACCTCAGCCAATTGCCCGCCGGGAGGGATATCTTTAGCCGGTTGATTAGGTATCGTGCGAACTGGCTGAATGCCACCTGAATGGGCGTAGCCTTCGTTTCCGATCTGATACCATACGCGGTTATATGCTGGTTCTTCATCCCCAATGGTTACTTCTGTGATGGGCAATATCGTATCAACCCAATACTGCTTAATGAGATCACTTGTTAATGATGGCTGTTGATAAACTGAAATGTGGTCGTAAATCACGCGCCCCTGCTGATCTGGGTTTAAACTACCAGCCTGTGTAAATGGAGCACTCGCTAAACTGGTTAAACTCAATCCACCTAGCTTTAGAAAATCTCTTCTTGAAAGAATGTTGGTTGTTTTTTGTAAGTGCATCAGACTAATAATGGATATTAACTACAGTGCCGACTGTGCTCCAATTGAAAATCCAGCCAGCTTCTGATGTAATCATATTAACACAACCGTGACTCATAGGAGTTCCAAAATTGTTGTGCCAATATGTACCATGAATACCATAGCCTCTATAAAAATACATGGTATACGGCACATTGGGTAAATAATATCCTGGACCCGCCATAACAGTGAAGCGGTATTTTACATAAACCCGGAAAACACCTGTAACGGTTGGTGTAGCCCATGTCCCAGTAGAAACGATGAAGGATTTGACCACATTCTTGCCCTGATATGCGTATAGACGTTGTTTTGAAAGATCAATGTCAATCCAGCGCTCTCCAAGTTGCACGCCAGGCGGCAACCCGGGAATTTTAACAACCGGTGTAGGAGGTACTGCTGTTGGTTGGGGAGGAAATGTTGCCGTTGGCAGTGGTGTATTGGTTGGAATTGGAGTTGCTGTCGGCGTATTTGTGGGTGTGGGAGTTGGTGTATTTGTAGGGGTTGGTGTTGGCGTTTTTGTGCGGGTGGCTTTGGTGCCGCCAACCTGAGCCAATTGCACTGGGGTACTTTGACTAAAAGGCATTGAAAATGTAGGAGTGCTAAACCAGGCTGTTAGCCCAAAAATAACAACCATGCTGAGCACCAACCAGGGAAGCATTGCTGGTCGTGGTCTTGTAAAGGCGCTTGGCGATATTTTTCCGTAGATGCGAAAATATTGTTTTGGTGCTGGTTTCGTATCTTCCCTGCGCAATCGTTTAATTGCCCACTGCATCCCACGGCGTGCTTTCGTGCTTTTTGGGTTTATTTTTAAAGCACGTTTCAGATAAGTAATACTAGCCCGTGGGGCTGCCAATGCAGCTAATAACAGCCAGGCATCCTCATCATCTGGGGCCAAGGAAACAGCCTGCTCAGCCCAGCGCCGCGCAGAGCGAAGATCTTTGCGCTGTAGAGCCTTTTTGGCTTCTTCTATTGCTGTTTGTGCTCTTTCCGGTTGATCAATCATGGTTAAGGCATTGGTGTTAAATGAATACTCTCATTATTCATATAACATAAGATTCCGGCAACAATACCGCTGGCTATCTGATCGCTGTGTTGGGTTAGAATTTCTTGATCAAGATTGAGAAAACCAGTTTCAAGGATAATAGCTGGGGTAAACGGATCGATTTCAGCAAAGGCATGGTATTCAGTCATATCTGCGGTTATGCTGCGGTGCTCGGATAACCCTGTTGTTATTGCATAGCGATTGCGAATACATGACGCCAAACGCGCTGTCCTTTCGGTGCGTGAGCTGACTGATGTTCCCGCAATTTTAAATCCTGTTGCTTGATCATTGATATATGTGCAAGAATCAGCGTGTAATGAAATCAGCGCATCCGCTTGATATCCTTCAAGTCGGTCATCAAACTCTTTTAGAAGATCAACACTAAAGCCCTTGGCAATCAACATTCTTTGCAAAACGCTGCCAATATCTTGATTAACTCTTAATTCGGTTAAATCACTATTTTCGCATACTGCGCCTGGATCATTATTATCACCCCAGTGACCGATGACAATGCCGATATGCTGTTTTTGTTTTGATGCTGGGGTAGTGGCGGACCAAGATACTTCTGGGGAATTTTCTCCTTGAATTGCTTCTGTAATTTGTGATCCTAGATCACTATTGAAAGGATTTATAGGTTTTGCTGCTGTGAAAATGCTTGCCACAATTGCAGCAGAGCCGATAACCGTGATAAACGATTTCCAGATGCCAACAAAGGACTCCTGTGCAGATGATGGGTTAGATTTGTGTTGTATCATAGAATAAAAATGTATCGACTCATCGTACCTAAACAAGGGAGAAATTACAAGGTTATTCCTAATTTTGCTTAGATATCAACATATGATTTTGTTTTTAGGTACAATAATGATGGCATACTATGTTGCAAGGAATAGTCCAATACATAATCGTACAATGATTATCTATTAGCGTTGTTTTATGAATGATAATATTTTATCCTATAATGAGCGTATTGAACTTTTGAATATTGCGCGTCAAGCGTTAGAACACGCAGCACGTGCTAAACCATTGCCTATGATCTGCCTGGAAGAGTATTCTCCGGTTTTGCGCGCACCTGGCGCAAGTTTCGTGACTTTAAAAAAATCAGGTCGTTTGCGAGGGTGTATTGGTACATTAACACCTTTTCAGCCTTTGGTGCTTGATGTTCAGGACAGGGCGGTTGCCGCTGGGTTCAATGACCACCGTTTCCCAGCTGTTATCTTCGATGAACTTGCAGAAATTGAAATTGAAATTTCAAGATTAACCCAACCTAAACCATTGAATTTTTCTAATCCAGAAGATCTTCCCAGATTGCTGCGCCCCGGCATTGATGGTGTTGTGATTCATGATGGATTTCGTCGTGCGACATTCCTCCCTCAGGTTTGGGAAAGCTTGCCCATTTCAGAAAATTTCTTGGGAGAGCTTTGCCAGAAGATGGGTGCCAATAGAGATCTGTGGCGTAATAAAATCCTTGAGGTTGAAACCTATCAAATTGAGGAATTTCACGAATAAAATTGTCTTTACGGTACTTACCATGTGTTGATCGCTATTAATTGCTGGTCGATATTATTATGCTCAAGATATAATAGCCCAATAACCGTTTTCCGATTTGTTTTTATCTTAGATTTGTTCAAAGTGTTCTACGTTTAGCACAAAAATAGTAGCTTTTCTGGCCAGGGGGTCTACCGATAACGCAAAACAATCATTAATGATTTCAATGGCTTGATCAACTTTTTCTTTTGGAACACCAGTCATCAGAGTTGAGTTTCCCTGGCGAAGAAAACCTCCGGTAGAATCAATTTTGATAACCACAAAACCAACTTTATCCAGCGCCCGTATAACCGCATTTGAGTCCTCATCGCTTAGTATAACGACGATCATTTTCATCGTTTTCGCTCCTTTCTTGCTTACACTTTTTACAATCCCCGTAATCTAATTTATGGGTTTAATACTCATTTCCAGCTGATGCAGCAATTAATTAAGCATTAGCCGCGCTCAAAATCTCTAACATTTAGGACAAAAATTGTTGCCTGTGGTTTCTTGTTCGTTTCCGGTGTTGAGAACTGCTCTCTGATCGTCCCTAAAACCTTTTCTACAACATCATCTTTGACACCAATCATCAGGGTTGTTGTTCCTTCACGAAGCAGACTGCCTGTAGATGCTAAGCGTGTGACACGAAAATTGGCCTGCAGCAGTACTTGAGATACTGATTCAATCTTTGAATCTTCAATGGTAGCGAGAATCATTTTCATGATTTATAGCTCCTCATAGCGCTCTACATCAAAATTAAAGATGGTTGCCGCACCAACGGTCACGGAACTGATATCGGTATCGTTGGGTGAAACGGTTACTCGCTGTTGACCAGCTTTAAAAATGATATTCTTAACGTTTTGTTGTTGGTATTTTGGGGTGCCTATTAACAAAGTTATATTCTTGTTTCTAAGAAATCCCCCCATGCTGGATAGTTGTGTTACAGGCAAGCCTAAGCGATTTAATGCTGCAATTACATTTTCTAGATCTGCTTCTTGGACGATAATTACCATTAACCGATCAATTACGTGACCAGTTTTTCGACGCAGTATTTCAATCAAATTCGAACGAGGTTCGGTAAGGGCAGAATCAACCTCCCCCACGAGTTGAGAGAATGTTTCTTCGGTAATAATGCCATCATGGAGAAGGGTTGTTAATGCATTGCGTTGTGTTTGTAAGAGATCGCGTAAGGCAGTATCTAATTCTTCGGCCTCCACAGCAGGGTCAACCAGTAATGCTGCGGTTACCGTTTTTGCCAGTGCCTCAGCATGCTGCTTTAATGGGGTAGATAACGTTCTCCAGACGTGTGTTGAAAGTAAGCCATGTTGGTACATTTCTGTCAGGCGATCATAAGCTTTCCTGGCCATGACTGCGCGCGCATGCCTACGTTCATATTCATCCTGGGCCTCATTGCGCTGATTGAGCTTCATTTTATTTACTAAAGGCTTCATCGTCAGGCCTTGTACCAGTAGGGTGAAGAGCACAATACCAAAGGACATGGTTTGAATTTCTGCGCGGGCTTCACCTAAAGCTGCTGGCAAGCTTAAGGCCAGAGCAAGTGAAATTGCACCGCGTAGACCACCCCAGTAAAGCACATGTTTGTAAGGTTTTGGCATGCCGCGTCCAATCCATGAGAGACCATAGACTCCAACCGCGCGCGCTACTAGAACAGCGAGGATAGCCCAGAGGATTACCCGCCAATCAGTGACCAGGACTTGCAAATTAATTTGCAACCCAATCAATAAAAACACAAATGAGTTAGCCAGGAAGGCGCCGTATTCCCAGAAATTAAACACCAATATGCGGGAGGTAGGTGACATGCCCCGAGGGCCGATATTTCCGGCGACCAAGCCGGCAGCCACAACCGCAAGTACCCCGCTAACATGGAACTGTTCAGCAACAATATACGCCCCAAAGGCTAAGACACTGGTCAAGGTAGTTTCAAGAAGTGGATCATCAATTCGGCTAATTGCCTGCGAAACTAAAACGCCCAGCACGTAACCAACCAACAAACCGCCGCCAGCTACAACAATAAAATCTATAATACTATCTACTAAACTGAATTTGCCTGTTACTGCGATGACGATCATCAAGTGAAAAATAACGATTGCGGTGCCATCATTGAAAAGACTTTCACCTTCAATAAGCACTTGCAGGCGCTTGGGTACTCCCAGTGAGCGAAACAGTGCAACCACTGCAACCGGGTCAGTTGCGGCTACTAAAGCTCCAAAAATTAATGCGACTGACAAAGGGAAACCGGTTCCCCAAGCGATCACATACCCAACCAAGAAGGTTGTGATTAATACACCGGGAATGGCAAGGGCCAAAATGGGAGCAATATCATCACGAAGATCTTTGGCTTTAATATGAAACGCTGCTTCGAAAATCAAGGGAGGTACCAGCAGCCCCAATATAAGTTCGGGACTGATATTAATATTTCCTTGACCTCGCAAGGATAATGCCAGACCAATTAACACCAGTCCTACAGTGTATGGTACTCGTAACCGGTTGGTGACAATTCCTACCAGAGTAGCAATAAGCAATAGGCCAATGACCACACCAATGTCAAATAATATGTTACCGTGTTCATCAGATTCCTCTTCCGCGGGTATGGTAGCACTTTCACTGTTTTGCATGATGATTTCACCACTTGAATTGCATCCGCTTAACAGAGGTGTCGCCACCAGGATAACGATAAAAAGAATTCTAAAAATTATTTGGGTGTTGTAATTAGTTTTCATATGCTATTTACTTTCGTCTACTGTAATAAGTTGGTGTTTGGAGTCTTTGATCACGGTGGTTTGCCCGCCAGGAAATGTTACCTTGGTTTCATTTGCACCTTTAATAATGGTCAAGCCGCGATAACGAATAGTGACTGGCCAGGGAAAAGGATTGTCCCCATAAACGGCAACCTTAGATGCTGATAACGGGCGCACGCCTAGTGTTTTTAAAAATAGGCTTAGGGGTGCCAGACATTGTATCGCATGTCGATCTCCGGCACCTTGGCACGTTTGCGCGTAGTGGCGGCTCATAAAACATTTCTGCTTTTTTAGATTATGGATTACGGCTTTCATCAAGTGATTGATTAAGTTCGCAGATTCTTTTTGGAACCCATAATTTACTAAACCCTCGCCAATCAAATTATTCCAAAGAATTGATACTTTCGCCAGGGAGGAATTGGAAGTTTGATTATCATTTGGGGGGCAAAAAGGTAATCCATAGGGCTGCCAAAATTTATTTGGGTTGCAGATTGTTTTATCTACCAGAAGGGCAGCTTGGTCCTGATCGGGTATTTTTGCCCAGAGCGGTAGTAAAAGGGTGATATCAGGATGTTGATAATTGACAGTTTGAATTTGAACTATCTCAGTTGTATCAATATCGGTGATATCAATATAATCCAATTGTGAATAGACTTGTTGGCTGGTTGCGCTGCTGACCTCAAACTGCCAATGAAATTGTTCTTGTGCGATGCGCTCAACGCGCTGCTGACCTTTAGCGTTGATACCGTGGATGAGGATATTGGTCTGGCGAGATCTCTTTCCTGTGCCTATTATAGAAATAACCAGGCGAACGGGATCATCAAAATCCTGTTTTAGATAAATTTCTCCTGGTCCTTGTCGTTCACCAAGCAGTTCCCCTGGATGGCTGAGATGTGTGTCTCGATCCCAATATTGATAACATGCGTGATCTTTGTGCCAAGATTGTTCGACGGCTTGACGTAATTTTTCAGCATAGTGGTGCAGAAAGGTTGTGTGCTCCTCGTCCATCAAGATACGGGAAATTGATATCAAAGCTTTTATTTCACTGTATAAAAAAGCGCACAAGGCGGG
>JBDLJO010000091.1:0-9660 GCA_039714275.1 Chloroflexota bacterium
CCCATACTGTGATATTCATACTTCTTTACACAAGGTGTATGGCTGACAGCCTCAAGTACACGCTCCTGCCAATAAGGAACACTAAATTCGATCCGTCTCCCAGGGCTCAGTCGGGTGGCTGTATTCAGTAAAAAGGGTAAAAGATAACCTGCCAGATCAGGGTGGTCAGGATTCACGCGCAAGGCAATCCCGTTCACGCCGCCGGCTCGTTTTCGTACTTGGTATAAACCAAAGGCGGCTGTTTTCCCATCATCAATAGTGTGAATAACGACTCTCTGCATCTTCATGCCGCTCACCTTCATCACCAGCAAACTGAGCGGCATCATTACGCCCGGGTTATAGTGTGCCTCCGTAACCGGCTCGTATTGCTGTATATCCTTTGGGGTAATTTCTTTACTTAATTCAAAACGCGGCCTCCACGCCAATGGCTTGAGCTTTGAAACAACATATCCTTCAAGAATCGGGGGTTCGGTGAGCGGGGTTTCACCAAGGTATTCAAATTCATGACGGCTGTTGTAATGGACAAATCCCATCTGCTCGTAGAGGGAGTATGCTGGGATGTTGCCGGAGATCACATCCAGCAGTGCCATCTCACCGCCTCGCTCACGGATAAAATCAAGGGCAGCTGCCACCAACTTACGCGCGATCCCCTGTCGACGAAATGCCGGCAAAACCGCCACGTTGCCGATGCGCCAGGTGTTAGTCTTGTTCTGTCGCTGCATCACGATCATGCCCACCGGCAGGCCTTCATGCTCCCAGAAATATCCATGCAGGACATCACGTAATGCAGGAGAGAAAAATTGGACCAGGCGCAGAAGCGGCCAAATTCGTTGAACTCCCGTAAACATATCCTGGATATTTTCTTGATCGTCTGTTCCCACACTCCAACTTTCGTTTTCAGGATATTGAAAACTATCAACGATCAGCTCGGTAAGAACATTGAAGTCAGATGGCAGGTTTAAGGGACGAATAGACATAAGATAATTCCTTTCTCAAATAATTTTATTTTTTCTTTCCTGCGTATAAATAGATCAAGCTGCCCAAAAGCATCCAAAAAGAACCCGTGACGATCAATCCCCAACTGCGATCGATGTCGAAGGAAATACCGATCAGCCCAAACAAGGCGCTATATTCAAGCACAATATAAGGGATATGGGTCTTTTTTTGAGATCGGAAATCATATTCATAAACATAATCCAGCAGCCATTCAACCAACATATAGAACAAGATAAAACTAAAGTAGATCATGATCCATGCCGCTTTGGACAACATCCAATAACGAATATAAACCACCACCAGTGGAATGGACAAAAACAACCACATGCTTCCCAGTCGGCGTACTATTTTGTCGTTTTTATGCTTCTGGGCGATAAAAATTCCCATGATCAATAGATTAAAGATCACCGCAGAAACAACAAAACCGAGATCAAACTCATTAATATTGAATAGCGCCATGATCACACCTCGCTAAGAAATCTTATTTCGCTGTTTCCCCCTGCAATTGATACAATCTATTATAAACCCCGCCCAGGGCGATTAAAGACTCATGAGTTCCTTGCTCTACGACTTTTCCTGATTGCATCACGTAGATCGCATTTGCGTGCTGGATGGTCGAAAGACGGTGTGCTATTGCTATCGTGGTACGTCCCTTCATTAATGTTTCCAGGGCTTTCTGCACAACCGCTTCTGACTCAGAATCAAGCGCAGAAGTAGCCTCGTCCAGCAGCAATATGGGGGCATCTTTTAACAATGCTCGAGCGATGGCAATTCGTTGGCGCTGCCCACCTGAAAGTTTGGCCCCACGTTCACCGACCAGGGTGTCATAACCATCTTGTTGCTTTATGATGAAATCGTGGGCATGTGCTGATTTTGCCGCTCTAATAACATCTTCCGTGCTGGAATCTGGTTTCCCGTAGCGGATATTCTCTTCGATTGAACCATCAAACAGATAGGCGTCCTGCGGTACATAGGCCATCAGGTCACGCAATTCATCTAGTGGATAAGCTGAAAGGGGTTTGCCATTAACGACCAAGCCCCCATCTTTAATAGGATACAATCCCATTAATATTTTAACCAAGGTGCTCTTACCGCCGCCGCTTGGACCGACCAGGGCTGCAAACTGCCCTTTGGTAACTGAGATGTTTATTTGTTCCAGGAGGTGTCTCGATAATGCTGTTTCGGGGGATTGATCTGGGGCAGCATAATTAAAGCAAAGGTCACGTATTCGGACAATAACCTCGCTTTGGGGAATGGTTGCATCCTCGGTCAAAAGCTGCTGGGGAATCATCCGTTCTTTGGGCCACGAGAGAAGCTCAAAAACACGGGCTGAGCCGGCCAGAGATCGCTGGATTCCAGTTACAAAATCACCGAAATTGGTAAACATGAAACTTGCATTGCTTTGTAAATGGATTGCTGCAACAATGGCGCCTAAACCAACATTACCCTTGCTCAACAAGTAAAGACCTAAAGCCAATGTACCAATCGAGCGCATCCAGCTGATAAGCGCGTTGAGTGCATCATAGACAGCCTGTGTGCTGGCATGATCAATGGCAGAAACGGCAGCCTGCTGATTGGCCCCCGCGTAAAGCTGGTGCGTGGTCTCTTCGAGGTGGAACATTTTTGTAGTCTGCAAACTTTGAATAATATCGCTCAATCGTTGGGTGAGCAAACTAAGGGCCTCCTGCATAGTTTTACTTTTTAACCGTAGGGGTTCTGCAATTGCAGTGCTTACCCAAGTGGTAATGATGCCGAGTACAAGGGCAAAAACACCCATTTGCCAGTTGAAAAAGAAAATCGAGCATACGCCAACCAAACCAAGGATTAACCCGAAAAACAGCGACGGGATAAGTTGAGTATATATTGTGCCCAGGGTATTTAGATCATTGGTGCATCGTGAGACCAGGTCGCCGCTGTGTTGTTGATCGAAATTACTAATAGGCAAATCAACAATATGACGGAAGGTTTGTACACGGGTACTGGTGAGGGCTTTTTTCTCAAATAGCGCGATCACATAGCGAGCGCCGATCAGCATCGGCACACCAGTTAAAAAGGTGACCAATGCTAGGATCAATGCACGATTTAATAAAGCCTGCTTCCCGCTGACTGCCGCATCCATCACATCCATTTGGATAAAAGCCAAAACCAGATTGAAGGAAAAGCCAAGAACTGAGGCACTTATCAAAACAGCAATAAAATAAATCCAGGCTTTGGATCCCAGTAAGGACAAGACTCGCACAAGTTCGCGTTCTTGGGTGGGTTTAGGCATGGGGTACCTCCTGTTCAGTTTGCTTGAGATACAGGCGTTTGTAAATGCTGTCCGTCCCCATCAACTGTTCATGAGTGCCGCGTTCCTGCAAACGCCCTTCATCAAGAACAACAATCTCATCAGCTCCAATGATCGTGGAAAGGCGATGAGCGACGATCAGCACGGTGCGTCCGCTCATAAAACTATCTAGGGCTTCCTGCACAATGGCTTCGGATTGAGCATCGAGAGCGGCCGTGGGTTCATCAAGGAGCAAGATTGGCGCATTTTTGAGGATTGCTCGGGCCAGAGCGATGCGCTGGCGTTCCCCGCCGGATAATTTTGCTCCCCACTCTCCAGCCTGAGTATCGTATCCATCAGTCTGCGCGATGATGAAATCGTGTGCATTGGCGGCTTTAGCTGCAGCTGTGACTTCATCACGGCTGGCACCCAGTCGCCCATAAGCGATATTCTCGGCTATCGTGGTTGGAAAAAGATAGGTCTCTTGCGAAACAAGAGAGACCTGCTCGCGCGCTTTTCGCAAATCATACCGGAAGATATCATTGCCGCCTATTTTCACTTCCCCGCTTTGAGGCCGGTAAAAACCACACAACATTTTTAGGACCGTACTCTTACCGCTCCCACTGGAACCAACCAAGGCAGCGACTTTTCCCTCATCCACGCTAAGCGTAAAATCCTGGAGAATTTTTACATCATCGTTATACCGGAAATTAACTGCGTGGAAAGTCAAGGCCGGGGCATCTGGCAAAAGAATAAAGTCCTGTTGGTACCGATTCTCGATAGGTTGGTCAAGTATTTCGAAAATGCGCTCTACTGCTGGAGCAGCCTCACGCAAATGGCGAATCCACCCCAGTGCAGTTTCAACCGGACGGAAGATCATCCAGATCAAATAGTTGCTGGCGATCAGCGCTCCTGGGCTAATCTCACCTATATAAGCTAGATAGCCGCCATATAGAGGGGCCACCAATTGAGGGATATATCGCAGCATAAGGAAAACAGCGAACTCAACAGCCGAACGCCGATCAATTGCCAGCCCTTCTTCGCGAACATTCTCGGCAATCTGCCGGTATTTTTTCGTGAGCAACTTCTGCAGATTGAAAGCCTTGATAATATAAATACCGCGTATTGCATCTTGCGTAACAGCGTTTGCACGCGCAAGATGCTCCATTTCTTTGCGAGAATGGGCCTGCATTGGTTTGACAACTTTATCGTAGAGAACACCAGAAATAGGGATCAAAATGCATGTGGCCAGCAGCAGTTTCCAACTAAGGATCAACATATAACTGAACCCGAGCACGAAAACTATCGGCTGCAGCACAATTTCATGGATACGCCGGGGTAAATTGGCTAACTTATCGATATCGTTGTTCAGTCGCGAGACCAAATCTCCCGAGTGGATAGACTCGGTATAAGAAATCGGTAATCGCTGGATACGTGCGCTGACACGGTCTCGCAAATCGCGGATGGTATAGGCTTCATACCGAATGGCGGTAATGCGCGCGAAATATTTCAGGACAATATCTAATGCCATTGCCCCAATGGCCCACAATACAAGCTGCTGAAAAATTTCATACTTCTTTGCTAAGGCTGTATCGGTTAGCACTTTTAATAGATAGGGATTGATGAATTCCATCACACCGGTAAAGAGCGCTGTGATCCAAACCAGCCAAAGCCAGGTTTTGTGGGCTTTCAAATCAGGAATTAATCGGCTAATTACTTGCCAGGTAGACGGAGCTTGAACTTCTTCCATGCGAACATCCTTGCTTTCTTTTTGTCAACCATAAAATTTAGAATTCTTAATGTTACTTGTGCTTTCCAAACATTATTATACAGATTTATTTGTTTTAATCAAGGTTTGTTACAAAAACAATTGTACTGGCTCTGGTTTCCAAATCTCAAATATACTCATTTAGGGACAGATGAAGCGTCTTGCACAGCTTTTCAATGCCATCATTACGCTTATTTTTCATTATTCACCCGCACTATTTCCTCGCCTCAGTTCAACTTTTTTTGGATGGCACTTATACAACGATATTCCAATAAATACGTATACCCTAAGTAGGCATTATTTTAGGTTTGCCGGTAAAAAATAAGGTAAGATAGGTTTAGCATTATCTGCATGTGGGATCATTTATTCAAAAAGGAGCGTAGACTATGTCGATCATTAGAAACCCAGTCCAGGCATTTATTCGCAACACCATCCGGTTGGTAATTCTAATTCCCCTTTGGCTGTTAATAGCACTACCTAACTTCTCAACTTTTATCAGTACGGGAGATGTGGGCGCTGTGATTTGGGGCGTTGTGAAGACCATTGTTCTTCTATGGATAGCCGGTATTATTGCCAAGATGTTCTTCATCCTTCCCCAATGGGAGCGCCTGGTCTTGCTCCGTTTGGGTGTATCTGTGGGCGCCAGAGGTCCCGGTTTGTTCATCATCCCGCCCTTTATTTATTCGGTTGCCCGGATCTTGGATGTGCGCATCACAACCTATGAAGTCAAAGCCACCAAAACTCTCACCCGGGATAATATCCCCATTGATGTCACCGCCGCCGTCGAGCTGGAAATCGAAGATCCCGTCAAAGCGGCCATTGAAGTACAGGACTACTGGAAAACCACCGAGTGGGCCTCGATGGAAGCGCTCAAGAGCACTATTGGCCGCAACGACCTGCGTCCACTGCTCAGCGAGACCGATCGCATTGCTACGGACTTAAAATCAGAGATCGATACCGCCGCCAAGGATTACGGCATTAACGTGCGCGCCGTCCGCATCACCGATGTTGGCACACCTCCATCCTTGATTGAAGAACTGGCCGTGATTGCCCGGGCAGAACGCTCCGCAAAAGCCAAGCTCATCCAGGCAGATGCCGAAGTAGCGGTCGCCACCGCCCTCGCAGAGGCAACCGGCATCCTCGCTGCCGAGGAAGGCTCACTGGAACTGCGCCAGATTCAAGCACTCCTCGATATCTCCAAAGAGGAAAGTGCCATGGTCATCGTTTACCCAATGGGTTCTGAAATGGGGCAGCAGATCGCCGCTGCGTCCGCAGGAACACAAACCAACAAAATGGAGATCAAGCCTGCCTAAAGAATAACGCTATATTTCAATGCAAATGACCAGGCCTTATGTTAGAAGATAAGGCCTGAGTCATTTACTTGCTGGTTAACCTTGAGTAAGCAGCTCCAATACCAATAATAAATACTGGCTGTATAGCAAGATAACAGCTGACCTTCTAAACCCCTTCCCAGTGGGGTATTTTTAATCTCCCTATATCCTTTTCCACACATCTTGTTGGTAAAATACCCTTATGGATTTATTCGACCACGCTATGAAAGAACGCTTGACTCACGAAGCCCCCCTGGCTGCACGTATGCGCCCAAATACCCTTGATCAATATGTAGGGCAGCAGCACATTATTGGCGAAGGGCGTCTGCTGCGCCGTGCCATCCAGGCCGATCGCCTCTTCGCTTCGATACTGCTCTGGGGGCCGCCGGGGACCGGAAAAACCACCCTGGCAATGGTGATCGCCAATCAAACCCAATCACATTTTGTAACCCTTTCCGCTGTCCTGGACGGCAAAGCTCGCCTGCGGGAAGTCTTTAACGATGCCATCGAACGCCAGCGTCTTTACCAGAAGAAAACCATTCTTTTCGTCGATGAAGTCCATCGTTGGAACAAAGCCCAGCAAGATGCCCTGCTTCCCTATGTTGAAAATGGCACCCTGACCTTGATCGGAGCGACAACTGAAAACCCCTATTTTGAAGTCATCGGCGCGCTGGTTTCACGCTCACGTGTTTTCCAGCTGCATGCCCTCGGGGATGAGGATGTCCTTGATCTTTTAACCAGGGCCCTCGAGGATCCCGAAAGAGGCTACGGTCAGCGCTTGGTAGATATCACACCCGAGGCCTTGGACCACTTAACCCGGGTGGCTGGTGGTGATGCCCGCAACGCCCTCAACGCACTGGAATTAGCCGTTGAATCAACCCCTCCCGATGAAGATAACATCATCCGCATCACCATCGAAGTAGCTCAAGAATCAATCCAACGCCGGGCGGTGCTCTATGATAAGGACGGCGACGCCCATTATGACACCATCTCCGCGTTCATCAAGTCGGTACGCGGATCCGATCCCGATGCTGCGCTCTTCTGGCTTGCTAAAATGCTCTACGCCGGAGAAGATCCGCGCTTCATCTTACGGCGGTTAATTATCCTGGCTGGAGAAGATATCGGCCTGGCCGACCCAATGGGACTGGTGATCGCCACCTCTGCGGCACAGGCCTTCGATTATATTGGCTTACCCGAGGGCATCTTTCCCATCGTTGAAGCAGTGCTCTATTTGTCAACCGCACCAAAATCAAACACCACCACGCACTACTTCAAAGCCTTCCAGCACATTGAAGATCGCGGTAAGGTTGATGTACCCCGCCATCTACAAGACAGCAATCGTGATGCGGTTGCCCTGGGGCATGGTCAAGGATATCAATATCCGCATAGTGCCGCTGAGCATTTTTCCCCCCAGCAGTACCTGCCGCACGATGTGCTGGGCACTTATTTCTACAAGCCTTCCTCGCAAGGCTACGAAAGCCAGGTTAGCGAGCGGTTATCTCGTTGGCGTGCCGCTCAGGAAAAAGCGCTTGGTATCGAAAATGCCGAGACCTTAGCCGCACTCTCTGAAGACGAAATATTATCCGTCAAGAAAAAACACAAAGCCGGCAAGTAGCCTTTCTTGTGCGCAAGATGGATCTGTTTATCCAAATTTTGGAGGTAAGTGAAATCCAAAATCTCACCACTTCAAGGCGCGTGAATCTATGGCCACCATCCTGTTAATCCGCCACGCAGAAAACGAATTTGTTGCCCAGGGTCGCCTTGCCGGGCGATTGAGCGGCGTATCCCTTAATACCAAAGGGGAATCTCAAGCCCGTTTGTTGGCCGACAAATTGGCATCCGCCCCCATCAAAGCCCTCTACAGCAGCCCGCTGGACCGCTGCATGGAAACAGCCCAACCGCTGGCAAATCAGTTGGGCTGTGAAATCATCTCTAATGAAGGATTGACCGAAGTTGATTTTGGTGACTGGGCTGGCAAAACCCTCAAGCAGCTGCGCCGCCGCAAGTTATGGCCGGTTGTCCAGCAAAGACCTTCGATCGTCCAATTTCCAAATGGTGAGACCTTTGCCAGCGCCCAATCTCGCATCACTACCGCGCTCAATACCCTCAGTCAGCGGCACAAAGAGACTGACCTGATCGCCT
This sequence comes from Chloroflexota bacterium, assembly GCA_039714275.1. Lineage (GTDB taxonomy): Bacteria > Chloroflexota > Anaerolineae > Anaerolineales > UBA11858 > JBDLJO01. Next base: position 8,504 of record JBDLJO010000091.1, read on the forward strand.
GTTTTTCACACAGCGATATCATCAAACTGGCAGTGGCTTACTTCCTAGGCACACCGCTTGATCTCTTCCAACGCATCATCGTCCATCCGGCATCCATCTCCACCCTGCATATCAGCACCTGGGGTATCCGGGTCATTAATCTCAATTACAATGACCTCGGTAATTTTCTAGCTCCCAAATCGTGAATGGTATACTTCACGAGCACATGATCAAAATCTATCTCGGAGGCAATTATGCCCCGCATTGAAATTGAATTAGCACCTGTTGATCACATCACCTGCGACGCTATCGGCCCGCCTGGGCAGCGCGTCTTTTATATTCATGGGGTAAAAGACGCTCAAGTCGTTACCCTGATTCTCGAAAAATTCCAGCTGCAATCACTGTGCGTCGGTATTGAGAACTTTCTTGTCGAAATAACGGGTCGCTTCCCTGATCTCCCAAAGGCATCTTCTGAACACAATCCCGCAGATATGCAAATTACGCCGCCTGTTGACCCGCTTTTCCGGGTAGCTAATATTGAGTTGGGGTTCAATTTAGATGATGATTTGGTGATTCTGGTCATTCATCAGCTCCAGCCTGAAACCACTGAAGATGAAACTGGTGTTGTGCGCTACTGGTGCACCCGTGCACAGCTGCGCGCCCTCGGAGCATGGGGAGTCAGCGTTGTTGCCGGTGGGCGCCCGATTTGCCCACAGTGCGGCGAGCCCGAAGAAGCAGACGGTCATTTCTGTGTCAAGAAAAATGGGGGGCATAAGCGCTAGATCGGTTCATTTTTGATCCCTTTTAAGCACCCTCATTCTCATGTCCTCCACTGGTACCATTCTCGATTCGCTTCATCATGGTGACCTGGCCTTGCAAGGTGAATTTACACAGGGGTTTAATCACACCTTCCTTGCCAACGTCTCCTCTGGCCAGGGCTCATCACTGCCTGTGGTTTATAAACCTCAGCGTGGTGAACGCCCGTTGTGGGATTTTCCCGATGACACGCTGGCCCATCGCGAAACCGCAGCTTACCTGGTCAGCGAGGCGCTGGGGTGGAGCCTGGTGCCGCCTACCATTTACCGCCAGGATGCTCCTTTTGGACCTGGTTCACTGCAGCTTTACATTGAGCATGATCCCAACTATCATTACTTCACTCTCAGCGATGATGATTTCCA
>JBDLJO010000092.1:0-5000 GCA_039714275.1 Chloroflexota bacterium
AGCTAAGCCCATCTCCCTTCTGTAAACAGCCCGACTAACACAATCCTTAGAGCCAATCCTTTTCCCGAAGTTACGGATCTAATTTGCCGACTTCCCTTATCTACTTTGTTCTATCGGCCAGAGGCTGCTAACCTTGGAGACCTGATGCGGTTATGGGTACGGCCTTAGCGTTCATATCAACAAACGGACGTTTCAAGGGGCGCTGTCATCCAACGGAAACAACCACATAAGGGGTTGCCTTTTGGAGGCCATGCTACCATTTCTTGATGTAACATCTGATCCATGGTCAACTCACCAGCTTAAAAAGAAAAGAAAACTCTTCCCCAGGCTAACAACACCGTCGTCCGTCTCCGTCAGTGTTACCACATATGCTCACCCAGACATAGGAATTTTAACCTATCTCCCTTTCGACTGCGCTGTTTTGCTTTTTGCTAATCTTAGGACCGGTTCACCCGCGACCATATGCTGTTCTCGCGGAACCCTTCTCCACTTCGGCCTTCAACGTTCTCATTTGAATATTTGCTACTACCACCGAGATCTGCACACGCGGCGGGTCCACCAGCGATTGCGCGCATGCCCTTCGTTTCCACCGCGTCAGCCCTCCTACTCGTTGCAACTTATCTCTATCGCAACAGTCCGGTATCGGTCGGACGCTTCAGCGCCATCAATTTTCAGTGCTGGCCGTCTAGATTGAAGACAGGTGAGTTGTTACACATTCCTTAGCGGATTCCGACTTCCAAGGCTACCGTCCTGTTGTTTAAGACCACCAACGACTTTCCGGTTTGCAGTAAGCGTCCAAGGTTAGGCACCTTAACCGGACGTTAGGTTCATCCCTCATTGCCAGTTCTGCTTACCAAAAGTGGCCCACTCGGCTTCGTTCCATTCGGGGGCTGGTTTCTATTAGGTAAATCAGCCTTCTAACCAGTTTAAAGTTTGGACAGACATGCCGTGGACATGCCAACGACATGGAACAACCATTCGCTTTACCCGGTCAAAATGTTATGTACGCGCCAGCTATCCTGAGGGAAATTTCGGAGGGAACCAGCTACTAGTTGGTTCGATTAGTCTTTCGCCGCTATACCCAGCTTCGACGAACGATTTGCACGTCAGTATCGCTACGAGCCTCCACCACTTACTTTAATTTGGCTTCACCCTAACCAGGCATAGTTCACCAACTTTCGGGTCCCAGCGTCTGCGCTCTGGCTCCGAGCCATCGGACTTGCACTGAACAAAGTGTGATATATTTATTTGGTAATGATGTTCGTTACTTTCATTGCGCCCCACGGGTTTTCAGGCCCCCACGACTCGCGCACATGCTGGACTCCTCGGACCGTGTTTCAAGACGGGTCGGATGGTAACATTAAAGGCCTGAGAACCACCTCGCGGCCGGCCGGTCAAGCACGAACGACGGCTACGGCGGCAGTTCCAAAATATGCTTCGCCCATACGTTTAACTCTGGACGGTTTCACGTTCTTTTCACTCTCAGTTTCTAGAGTCCTTTTCACCTTTCCCTCACGGTACTCTTGCTCTATCGGTCTCGTGCTGATATTTAGCCTTGGATGGAGTTTACCACCCGTTGTTTCGGACTGCATTCCCAAACAGCCCTACTCTCTTAACTTGCTATATACGGGAACTATCCGCACGAAGTGAGGCCTGTCACCCACCATGGAGTTCGTTTCCAAGAACAGATTAACGTGCACATGGTCCCCGTTTGTAAATGCAAGATACATTTCAGGCCACATGGCATCAAACGATGCTTTCGGCTTGGGCTTTTCCCGCTTCGCTCGCCGCTACTAAGGGAATCCTAGTTAGTTTCTTTTCCTCCGCTTAATAATATGCTTAAATCCAGCGGGTGTCCTAGCCTAATTTCAGCTTAGAGTTCAAAGTGAGTTCACGCACGTTGTTTACCACGTCAAAACAAAGGAAAGCAGACCAAGCCCCCGTTCGCCATGACCAGTAAAGGCAGGTCTGCGCGCGAAACACAAGCAAGGGACACGAAAGTGTCTGTCTGGAATTAGGGCGACGGGGCAGCAACCGAATGCCACCGCGACTGCCCAATGCCTGGAACGCGTGTCTAGGACGGTTCTATCGGTTCTAAGTCATACTGAAACAGGCTTGGTTACTACAAAGCAGCAACCGCAATGTGCGTTCAAAAATTTGGTCTTAGTTCCGCAATAGTCACCACCTATCGCGCTGAGCTGCGTTCTTCATCGCTGCACGAGCCGAGGGATCCACCGTTTAGAGTTGTGACTGATTTTTACTTTCAGCTCTTCGTACAATAATCATCACCCGGAAGGAGAAAACCAAAATAACTGATCGGCGCTGCTAGGGCGGACAGAAATGTCTTTTTGAACCGCCGTATAATATATAGGTACCCGAAGGATGCGCCTTGTAGCGTTCCGCCAACACCTAAGGTAAGGTATGCCCCCAATATCAGCACTGATTCAGTGGCGACGGGCAATACGTGGTCAAAGCAAGTTTCGCGATTACTAAACATTTCTCGATCATAGAACCATATTGACTTACAAGTACTAATCCCTGTCACGAAGGACGTTAAAGCCCAGCGGTTGTTTTCACAAAATCTCAATATTATGTCCTTCAGTGTAACGCACGTGCATCCCGTACATCCAAAGGCCTCACCAACCCGTGATTACTCCATTTCGTGTGATCGCCGCCCCTTCCTTCATCAAGTCACACTTTGGTTTAGTTTGCCCCGCCAGGTAACTTCATTCAACCGATCGGTATTATCTTTCAATGCGTTGGTTTGCTCGCTCGTCTAGTTCGAAAGTGATTTGTCGTGCACCTTACCAACCTCGGGTGTCATGTAGCCTGCCGATGCGGCCGACACCTACTGCTATGCAGAACAACAATGCCTGCCTTTCGTCTCAGCCTATTTTCCCAACACACTGTATAGGCACATATATACTCCACATATATAACAATTGCATAGTCGAAACACAACATATGGTCTCGAGCTCACTGCATTGAGAACGATGGCAGTAAAATCTGGTCGGGTGTTTGGTCGTTTGCCTTCGGCCGACCAGCGTAGGACACGGTCTTATCTGTCACATATCGGCCCAAATCCCATAAAGTGAGAATGCACAAACACTTCTTGGATGAAAAATTACGTTTTCACAATGACTCTGCAAAATGTATGACTTGTTTGGTTCTAAATTGCAATGGTGAAGCATTTTGAAACAAAACATCGGAGTTTAAAATTTTCAACAAAAATCAGGTGCCTTGAAAATTGTATCACGCTGAAGCACATTGTCTAATGGTTCTAAAGAAATATGGATTTATTTCCATATAACCAACATGAGAACTTTAACAAATATTGTCCAGAAGTGTTTCAAAATAAAAACACTAATTCTGAACGTCTACCTGCTAATTATTCTGAAAAATGAAGGTTTTAATTGATTGAATATCAATAATACTAAATCAGTGAGATTGAAATAACTATAGCGTGATACGTTTTCGGGGACACTACACTTTCGTAACGGACATGCGTTATACGGAGGTTGCTAATCACTGTTAATGTGGCCGGTCTATTGATAAAAGCAACTAAGCATATTTGAGGGAAGTGATTGAGAACTATCACATAATGTCAACACATTGGCTTAATCGGTACCAAATTCCAAGCAGAACATTATTTTATAGAATTATTTTATAATCGCTTTTTTCTTCTTCAGGTTTTGACAAAATGTAGCAGCTAAAATGTTGTCTCTTTAAAAAATATATAAACATGTTTTGAAGAGAAAGACATTTAACTGGGAATATTCGAGGTTTCATTATTTTTTATACAGGTATAATTGTGCGCGCTATGGAAAAGAACGCGCGTTAACAATGCAAGTAGCAACGCCGAATTTTACCTCGAACGGCTATTTTAAGATTAAAATAAAAACATAAATATTACAAATATTTTTAATTTTGTTTTTACTTAGTTTGATGGCGTGCATCAAAATTATGCAAGGAGTACATTTTCGACCAATGTTACCAATACATTATTGAGCGCCACATCTTTAAGGTGAACAATGCAACATAAAGTCGCTGTATCACTTTAAGAGATTTTGCCCGATATACACTTACATAGTTAGTTTGTTAGGTATTTAGTTAATTGGTTAGTTAGTTAGCTAGCTAGTTAGTTAGTTAGCAAATAAGTAAGCTACAGCAAAACAAAAAGACGAAGAAAAGAACGAACGAGCGATTAAGCAAGCAAGCAATCTCCTCTCCTTCCTTTCCTCCCCCGAAAAAGAAAAAAAAAGACACTCACACAGACAGACAAAAAACAAGTAAACAGGCTCGTTATGAAGTTTGTGTGTGTGTTTAGCGGTGTGTGGACGGAGAGAGAGATAGAGCGAGGGAGGGAGGGCAGGAGGAAGGAAGGGAGGAAAAAAAACAAAACTAGACCATTTTGCAAAATACGCTTAATCCAAGCAGGGAGTGACTTCCCTTTATTTTCGCAGGAAGGGACGGAGGTATCCGGGTACCTCCCCTGGACATTTGTGTTAAGGTTTTGCATTATTTTAGCAATTAGCCTACATGTGAAACTAAAGGTACGGTACATGATAAATAGAGAGCACACTAACTATTATTGGTACAAGCTGAACTATTTTAGTTTGTAGCAGTTAGTAAGTATGTTCTATCTATTTATACATAGACGCATATTACAATGGCTAAGCAATAAGTTTCATGAACGCTATGTTTCTGTTCTGTCATTGGTCCTCTTGCGCAAATCAAATTTTGCAGCAAAGAAAATCTAATTTTACATCAAAAAAAAAAGAAGAGTATAACGTTTAGGAGAAGCAAGTCTAATTTCACAGCAAAGAAAAGAGTGTAATGTTTGTGGGAAGCAAATCTAATTTTACAGCAAAAAAAAAATTGAGAGAGAGAGAGAACGTGTGTGTGTGTGTGTGTGTGCGTAAACACCACTTTGTCCATCCAAAGTGGACAAAATCCAAAAGCTGTGGCTAACCTTAGCGCGTCGTCAACCGAGTGGTCTA
>JBDLJO010000093.1:0-9511 GCA_039714275.1 Chloroflexota bacterium
TGTAGTTTTCAATGCACTCGAAAAAACCAAACATGCACTCGCCATATCCTTTTGCCCGAGTATTGCTGTAGTCTTCTGCACAGCAAATGGTGCCCACGGGCTTACCTTCAAGCCAAGCGATAAAGAACTCGGCATGCCCATCTTTGAAAAATGGACCACGCTGAGGGTCAATCGCTTTTGCTCGTTCTGGTAATAATGGAGGTATCCAGAGAGGATCATTTTTATAAATGCGCCAGGGGAAAGTAAGAAATATTCGTTTATCCCGCCAAGTGCGCACAGGTTTAATTTTTACTGAACTCATGCTGGCTCCCTGGTATTGTTTTTCCGTCGTTCTTCCAGCTTTAGGGCTACTTCAGAATAATTGTCGCGTTTTAGAGGATAGAAGTAAGCAAAAATAATACCTAGGAAAAGTAGGGCGGCAGGTATAGGGCCGGCTACGATACGGATTCCAGTCACCGCGTCGGGTGGTTGTACGTCGGCATTGGGAATATAATGGGTAAAGTCTAAAACCAATAAGGCCAGAGGAATGGCAATAGAAGTGGCTACTTTTTGGGCTAACATAACAAGGCTGTAAAATATGCCCTCGTGTCGTTCTCCTGTTCGCCATTCACCCCACTCTATGGCGTCAGGAATCATAGACCAAGGCAGGACGTGAGCAGCAGAAACGCCGATCCCGGCCAGTACGCACATAAACAGCAGCACAGCCAAATTGGTTGATGGATTCAGGGTTACTAAACTCAACTGCACGACAGCCCAAAATGCAATTCCTACAATATAGGCGGCCCGTTTATTCCAACGTTGAGATGCCCATTCCCAAAGGGGGAGCGCAAACATGGCGACTACGAAAATTGTCGCCATAATCAAATCAGTTTGCGGCTCTCGTACGACTACATAGCGAATGAAGAAAAGCAGAATGGCTTCAATAATACTGACGGCAACCCAGGTCAATAAGAAGATGATCAGTCCAAATACAAAGGGTCGATTGCCGCGCACGGCCTGAAAAGATTGTTTCAGTTTGGGTTGGTCCTGATGCATAAATTCTGGGCGCTCTTTGGTGCCGAAAAATACTATAAATAAAGGGATCGCGGATAATAATCCAAAACCTAGTCCCATGACCAACACACGGGCAGCATTTTCTGGGCGAAATCCATTGACAATCATCAAGGGGACGGTAAAGGCGACCAAACCACCCAAGATTGAAAAGAACATACGCGTGGACGTCAGTGCAGTTCTTTCGTCGTAATCGTTGGTCAGCTCCGGAGTCAGCGCGAAATAAGGCATGTATACAAAGGTTGCCGCGGCATCGAAAAGCACATAGGATAAGGCATAATAGATTGCCAGGGATGCCTGACTTTCAAAAGGTGGCCTCCACCACATCATGCTAAAGACCAGGGCAAAAGGTAGAGCTCCAAATAAGAAGAAGGGCCGCCTGCGCCCCCAACGAGTGCGTGTGCGATCAGAAATATGGCCAATCAGCGGATCGTTGATGTAATCCCAGGTTCGACCAATAAATATAGCTGCTGCGGCGATACGCGGCTGCAGCCCGACTACATCGACTAGAAAGATGGCAAAGTAGGCCCCGATAATGGTTGAAGTTAAGCTAAAACCAATATCGCCAGCGCCATACATCCATTTTTCTCGACGTGTTAATTTCGCGGCCATATTGTCGCTCCTAAATTATTAAGGGCTTTCTTTATTGAGAATAACACGCGGGGTGCAAAGTCAATGCGCGATTATGCTTTCATCTGGTCAACCAATTGAGGTAAGATTTCCCCTGAAGGCCCCTTAAGCACATAGTCAGCTAACTCGGTGACCGGCGTGGAATCAGGATTAATCTCGACGAGAACAGCGCCATTTTCTTTGGCTATGGATGGCAGCGAGGCTGCTGGTTCGACAACCGCTGATGTGCCTATTGAGATGAAGGTATCACAGTTTTCAGCTGTTTTAAGTGCTAAGCTCAAGTTGTCTGGATCTAGATCTTCTCCAAACCAAACAACATCAGGGCGTACCAAGCCCCAACAACGGGGACAGTTAAAAACCCTGATTGTTAGCGGCGGCTCTTTTGTGGTGGGAGTAGAACAGTCGAAACATTTGTCCAGCATAAGATTACCATGCAGTTCGACGACATTTTGGCTGCCAGCACGTTGGTGCAGACCATCAACATTTTGTGTGATCAATGTGAATTGCTGAGATATGGTTTGCATTTCAGCCAGGGCGAAATGTCCAGGATTGGGATCGGCTTCTATGATCAGTTTGCGACGCCACTGGTACCAATCCCATACCAACTGTGGGTTGTTTTTAAATGCTTGTCGTGTGGCAAGCTCTTGAGGATTATATTGTTCCCATAATCCAGTCTGCGCTTCACGGAAAGTTGGCACACCGCTTTCCGAAGAAGTCCCCGCACCAGTGAGTACAGCGAGGTGTTTGGTGGAACGCAGCTTTTTTATCAGTGCCCCAGGAATGGAATTCATCATTTCCTCCTTGTGTGAATTTTTTTCCAGCAGCGAGTCATACCATCGGCCGACATCCAGGAAGGCATTCCAAGTTCGTAATTGGCAATTTCCGCTTCGGACATGCCAATATTCTCAAATGTTGAGCGTGTCCATTCAGAAAAATGGGCGCGATTTTCTTCCTTGGTGACGGTTAAATTAATATTTGATTCCATCCAATCCTCAAAATCATCAATGGCACGCGATAAAGAATGCAAGTGCCAATCCGGGCCGTCTTGGATGCCAAAGTGAGTAGGTGCAAAATTCATGATTTCGGTAGTTTTAAGCAGCTGCAGGCTTTGACGCCATTTCCCAAAATCTAGTTCTGGCGGCGGTGTGGGGAGTAAGAGAAAGCGTGGCCCTGCCAAACGGATACCGCCGACATCACCGCTAAAACAAGTGCCTTCGAAAAGATAAGCCATATGATGGTAAGCGTGACCGGGTGTATCGAGCGCTTTGAATACTAATCCCTCAATTTCGATGATGTCGTTTGCTTGCAGAATATGCAATTTATCTTCGGGTACAGGTAAAAACTCCCCCCAAAGGCGATCCATGTTTTCAAGATAAATGCGTTTGGCGCTGACCAGAAGTTTACGAGGATCAATCAAATGAGGGGCGCCAACCTGATGGACGTGAATGTGCGCGCCCTGCTGCGCCAGCCATCCAGCAGCGCCAGCGTGATCGAGGTGGATATGAGTCAATAACACATCAGTGATGTTTTCAGGCGTAAAACCGTACTGTGCTAAGCTTTGTTCTAAAGCTGGGATGGTTGATCCTGGTCCACTTTCGATCAATACCGCTCCATGTGCATGGGGAATCAGATAGGCTGCAATGACTCCAGGCAAACCTTGAAATAAAAGGTCCAGGGTGTGAATTTCGTGTTTTTGGGGCATAAGGTTTCCTTGATGTATAGATATTTGCTTGCAATATCCATTATAAACGATGATTTCTGGTAAGATTAGCGCCAATTATAAAAATAAAGGACTTGTAATGACAAATCCAGAACATAAAACTTTTAGCCATAAAGCAGCTCATTTCCTGGGTATTAGCACATCATTATTTAGTATCGTATTTACCACCCGTCTGATTGTTGATTCGGGTATTCGCATGACCTATCCCTTTATACCCCAAATTTCTAAGGGTCTGAGCATGTCCATCAGTGCTTTTAGCTGGCTGCTATTTGTTCGTTCAGCATCGAGTATTTTTAGCCCTGTATTTGGTGTAATGGCCGATCGATACGGCCGTCGTAAAATTATGGCACTGGCCATGTTAAGCCAAAGTGTTGGTATGGTAGGCTTGCTGGTTGTACCTCAATGGTGGCGGATTATCCCGATGATCCTCTTTGGTTTTGGCTCAAATGCTTTTATTCCCGCACAGCAGGCATATGTCAGTGACCAGGTGCCCTTCGAAAAGCGCGGACGTGCAATAGCCTCGGTTGATATATCATTCGCGGTAGCTGGCATATTTATTATGCCGATCATTGGCAGGATGATTGAAAACTACGGTTGGCAGACACCATTTATTGTTTTGAGTATCCTGAGTTTAATTTCGGCTGTTGTTATCTGGATCAGATTCCCTCAATCAGAAATTCGCACAACTTCATCTCAGAAGTTAGCTAATACAAGAAGAATCTTGTTAAAACCCAACGTTTTGGCATCTGTGGGTGTCGGTTTCTTAATTTTTCTAGCTTTTGGCGGTTTTATCACAATCTGGAGTCTCTGGATGAGTGGAGATTTTGGTTTTGATGCGCCGGCGCTTGGGGATCTGGCCAGGTCAATTGGCATTGCCGAACTGCTGGGTGCTGGTCTGGTCGGCTTGCTGATAGATCGCCTGGGCAAGCGTCGTGGGAGTTTGATATCCATTCTGATTCTGGTTGTACTGCTTATTTTGATGCCATTAGCTCAAGAATATCTAAACTACGTAAAAATAATACTAATTCTTTCTGGCGGTGTTTTTGAATTTGTAATCATTGCCCTCTTCTCATTGTATGCTGAGCAAGCGCCCAAGGCCCGCGCAACGCTTTTCTCATTAGTAGCAGTTGGAAATTCCTTAGGAATGGGATTGGGAGCACCAATAGCAGCGAAATTATGGGAATATAAAGGGCTGCCCGCGTTCACAGTTTTTGCTGTACCTAGTTTGATCTTAGCTGCCATATTGATCGTTCTACTGCTGAACGAAAAAGGCGAATATTAAAGACGCAATAAATTTCTCATATTTATCACCAAGATATAATTCATCTTACAGATAAAAGGCAATTGACGTTGATTTTATAGTATGCCGAATAGGAACTTAAGATGAGATCAGGATTTGGGATGATGGCGGTTGATAATGCATATAGGAGCATCCGATGAAATTTACACATAAAAATCCAATATCAACAATATTATTCTTGCTATTGATGTGTTTGACTGTGGCAGGTGCTGCTTGTAATCCGCAATTAACCCCAACGCCTGAAATATCCACGGTTATTCATACGGTTGAAGTCACCCGCTTGGCAGAGGTAACCCGCATTGTAGAAATTCCAGTTACTATAACGCCGTCGCTAACCCCAGTTTTTAGCGCGACCCCAACACAAACGCCAACAATCACCTCAACGCCAACAATGACATTTACACCTACGATCACGCCTACCAGAGCGCCGCTTAAAGGCGTGGTGCTGCAGCAATCCAACTGCCGTTATGGACCAGGGGCCGCTTATTTGTATAAGTATGGTCTGTACGATGGTTATAAAGCCGAAATTGTGGGGCGCAATATGCTTGGAGATTGGGCGTATGCTCAAGTCCTGGGATTCCCGGATCCCTGTTGGGTTAAGGCTTCCTTGTTGGAAATTGAAGGTGATATTTTCAGCGTTGAACCTTATTATTCAAGGTTGCCTCATTCAGATCTCTATCGACCCCCAGCTGGGGTACATGCTGAAAGGAATGGGGATCAGGTGACCATTTCCTGGACTGAAGTTTGGATGACAGAAGACGACTATCGAGGTTATTTGATCGAAGCCTGGTTGTGCCAAGATGGACAAGTTGTTTTCACAGCTATTCACAGCGACTTTAACATTGTTAACGTTACGGATCAGGCTGGATGTATGGAGCCTTCTAGCGCGAAAATCTATGCAGCAGAAAAACACGGTTACACTTCCTGGCTGCCCATTCCCTGGCCTGAGTATGAATGAGATTTGGCATGATTAATTTTCCGATATAATATGTCTGAAATTGAAAGCGGCTTATTTTATTGGGAGAATGTATGGGCATGCACAGCGGTGGTTGGTTTGCTTATTTAAAGTATGACGAAAAGCAAGACCGACCCAAGATTACACGAGAATTAATATTACGTGCTTGGGCTATAGCCAAACCTTACCGGTGGGCGGCTGTAGGTTTGTTACTTACGATCTTATTGATCTCAAGTATTACCCTGGTTTCACCACTCCTATATCGCGACCTGATTGATAATGCAATCCCTAATAGAGATTTAGTGCGCCTCAACTGGCTGGCATTGGGCATGATTGGCGTGCCAATGTTGAATGGCGTGATTGGCGTTTTACAACGCCGCTTAAATTCGCGCATTGGAGAGGGAGTGATCTACGATTTGCGAAGAGCCCTTTATGCTCATTTGCAGCGCATGTCACTGCGGTTTTTTACCAAGACACGTACGGGCGAATTGATGTCTCGCATGAATAATGATGTTGTTGGGGCGCAACGGGCGATCAGTAATACCCTGGTAATGTTGATTTCTAATATTGTTTCATTGATTGTAACTTTGGGCATCATGCTGGCCCTAGAATGGCGCTTGACACTTCTTGGCTTGGCGATTTTGCCCTTATTTGTATTCCCTGCCCGCAGGGTTGGGCTGATACTCCGTGATTTGACGCGTAAATCGATGGAGTACAACGCCGAAATGAATGCCACAATGAATGAAACATTGAATATCAGCGGTGCATTATTGGTCAAGCTGTTTGGCAAAGAGCGTCATGAATATAAGCGTTTTAGTAATGATGGCGCTGCGGTGCGTGATATTGGCATCCAAAGGGCAGTTGTCGGTCATTGGTTTTTTATGATTTTGGGTGTTGTCAGCGCGGTTGGGTCGGCGGTGGTCTTTTGGGCGGGAGGATATTTAGTGTTACGAGGTGCTTTCACGATTGGGACTATTGTAGCCTTTGGGACATACCTTACTCAACTCTACGGGCCTCTAATGGCATTAACGAACGCCCAAGTTGAGATTGCCCAGAGCATGGTCAGCTTTGAGCGAGTTTTTGAAGTATTGGATATTCCGATCGAAATATCAGAGAAACCTTCTGCGCTTAGATTGTCAGATCTAAAAGGCGAGATTCAATTTGATAACATTTCATTTGCCTATGAGGGATTGGATTCAACAGAGAAAATTGGATTAGATGAAATCGCCCGGTTTACCTGGGGAGGCAGTTCTGCTCACTTAAAGAAACGTGGGGTGGCAAAGGGCAGCAATCATCAATCATCTGAGTCTTATAAATCTCGGGAGCAATGGGCTTTGAGAGATATTAGTTTTACCATTGAGCCAGGACAGTTGGTGGCTTTAGTTGGCCCTAGTGGTGCTGGAAAAACAACAACAACGTATATGATTCCTCGTTTATACGATCCCACCGAAGGATGCGTACGAATAGATGGTCATGATATTCGTGACATCACGCTCAACTCTTTGGCCAACAGTATCGGCATGGTCACTCAAGAAACATACTTGTTCTACGATACGATTGAAGCCAACCTGCGCTATGCACGTGCCGATGCAACTCAAGATGAAGTGATTGCTGCATGTAAGGCAGCTAACATTCATGAATTTATTGTTGGTCTAGAAGATGGATACAATACTGCTGTTGGTGAGCGTGGATACCGGTTGAGTGGGGGTGAACGTCAGCGCATAGCCATTGCGCGGGTGATTTTAAAAGATCCCCGTATCCTTGTTTTGGATGAAGCAACCTCGCATCTGGATTCCCTTTCAGAAGAGTTGATTCAAAAAGCGCTGCACCATGTTATGGAGGGCCGCAGCAGTCTGGTGATTGCCCATCGACTTTCAACAATCCTGGCGGCTGATAAAATCTTAGTTATGGAAGATGGTCGCTTGGTAGAACAGGGTACGCATGATGAACTTTTGGCTTTGAATGGTTTATATGCCACGCTCTATGAAACACAGTTTGCCCCTATTAAACCCATATTTCAATAAGGCAGGATCAATGACCTGCATTTAAAACAAAAAGGCGGTTTGCTAGAATAGCAAACCGTCTATTTGTTCAAAGTGGCTTTTTATCAAAACTCACTGTGGATAATGGTTTCTTATCATTAACCCTTCAAATATGCGTATTACCCCAAATTCCTGATTTGCTCTTCAAGTTTTTGGGCTGTTTCCTTGAAATTTTCTAATTTATCGCGCTCGGCTGCAACAACTTGTTCTGGCGCTTTCTGGGCAAAGGAACTGCCAAGTAATTTATCCAGCCGCTGTATTTGGCTATTCGCTGTGGATAGTTCTTTCTCAAGTCGAGCGCGCTGTTCATCCCTATCAACCATCTCTTCCAGGGGGAGATAGACCTCTACGGCTCCAATAACCAGGGCGACATGGTCCTTTGGTTTTTCTTCAACTTCAGTTTTGATGGTAACTTTAGCGATGTCTAACTTTGCCAGTGCGGCAATAACCTCAGCCTGGGATTTGAGTATCCCAGTTTTTGTCTTTGAGACAAATATTGCTGGGATGCGTTGGCCAGGCTTTACGTTGTACTCGGCACGCATATTGCGGATATTGCGCACAATCTCTTGTACGAGTTCAAACTGGACGATCGTGGGCGCTTCCCATTTCTCGGCTGTGCGAGGTTCTGGATAACGAGCGATAATCAGCGCCTGGGACCAGTCCTTGGCTTCAGCGGCCAGCGGCGAGTCCAGTACAGCGGCACGTAAGTGTCCCCAAAGTTCCTCGGTAACAAAGGGAATGAATGGGTGCAGCATGCGTAGACTGAGATCGAGCACTTTCACTAATGTTCTCGCAGTCACAAAGGCACGATCACCGCCTTCCGAAAGTTGAATTTTTGCGATCTCGACATACCAATCAGCAAAGTCACCCCAGAAGAAATCATAGACATGACGACCGGCTTCACCGTATTGATGATTGCCAAATAGACGGTCGATGTCACGAATAACATTTTGTAGGCGTGCCCAAATCCAAGAATCGGCAATTGTCCAGGGATGGCCGCTAGATGGTTGGTAATCCTGCGGAAGATTCGCAGTCGTTTCCAGAGCGTGCAGCACAAAGCGCGTTCCGTTCCATAATTTATTGGCAAAATTGCGATTTGCCTCAACCTTTTGAACGCTTAAACTCATGTCCTTTCCGGGCGTGGAGCCTACTAACATCGTAAAACGCAGCGCATCCGTGCCCAATTCATCCATGACGGTGATTGGGTCTATGACATTGCCACTTGATTTTGACATTTTTTTCCCGTCTCCGGCACGAATTAAACCATGCAAATAGATCTCACTAAAAGGAACCTGACCGGTGAATTCCAATCCCATCATGATCATACGTGCAACCCAGAAAAATAGAATATCGTAGCCGGTTTCCATCATGGCTGTGGGGTAGAAGTATTTTAGATCGGCTGTTTGATCCGGCCAACCTAAAGTCGAGAAGGGCCATAATCCTGAAGAGAACCAGGTATCCAGCACATCGGGATCTTGCTCAATATTTGCGCTTTGGCAATGGATGCAAGCCTTGGGATCTTCACGGGTAACGGTGACTTCATTGCAATCGCTGCAGTACCAGACGGGGATTCGATGCCCCCACCATAATTGTCGGCTGATGCACCAATCCTGGATATTTTCCATCCAGTTATAGTAAACCTTGGTGAAGTGTTCAGGAATGATGGTGATTTGCCCGTCTTTCACAGCTGCTAGTGCTTTCTCAGCCAGCGGTTTGATTTCGACGAACCATTGGGTAGAAATCATGGGTTCGATGATTTCTCCGCCGCGCTGTGACCGTGGCACCTGGTGGAGGTGAGGTTCCTCTTTAATTAC
>JBDLJO010000094.1:0-9226 GCA_039714275.1 Chloroflexota bacterium
CGGGGGATAAAAACCCCCGCTGTTTTGGAGGCTTTACGAAAAATTCCGCGCCATATTTTTGTGCCCAGGGACCAGCGCAAATGGGCTTATTCGGACGGCGCTTTACGCATTGAACAGGGGCAGACAATTTCTCAACCATATATCGTTGCCCTGATGACCGATGCTTTGAAACTGACGGGGAGTGAAAGCGTCCTGGAAGTGGGCACCGGTTCAGGATATCAGGCGGCCATTTTGTCCCAGCTGGTTAAAACAGTGCATACCATTGAACGGCACCGAAAGCTCTCTAAAAAAGCAGCCCTAACTATTGCCTCATTAGACATCGAGAATATCCTCTTTCACGAGGGAGATGGCTCCCTGGGATTGCCGGAATTTGCCCCTTTTCAAGCCATCATGGTCACTGCGGCAGCGCCAAAAGCGCCCCAAGTTTTGCTTGATCAGCTCGATGATGGGGGTCGATTGATCATCCCTGTCGGGGCGCGCTTTAGCCAAACCTTAGAGCTTTGGCGGCGTAAAGCCGGTAAATTCAAGCGTGAGGTGATTGCATCGGTCGCCTTTGTGCCGCTGATTGGCGAGGGTGGTTGGGACGGTCCCTTCTAGTAATTAAACTAATTAATAACAAAAGCCCTGACAATTATTTTGTCAGGGCTTTTGTAGTTGTCTCTTAGGGGGTTTATACCCAACTTAGGGTTACCAAAACCATTGGGCGGCTCTTGGTCTCATTGAAAAGGTGAGAGCGTACCGTTTGTACAACGTGGTTGTGGATATCGCCTGTGCTGCGGTCAACCGCACTGACAATTTTCTCGGTCAGCGATTCGATCAATTCATCAGCATCGTGCTTATAAACAAAGCCTCGGGTGATGATTTCCGGGTCTTCGCGTAAACGTCCGCCGTGATCTAATACCAGGTTGATCAGCACAATCCCTTCACGGGCAAGAGCTTCACGCTCACGCACCACACTGGGTCCTACTTCACCAACACGAGAGCCATCCACAAAGATATAGCCTCCCGGAATGCGCTCACCGAGCTGCAGTTCACCATCGACAAATTCGACAATTTGACCGTTTTCAATCACCTCGATATTTTCTTCGGGGATACCAGCCTCCATTGCCAAAGTCGCATGCTGGCGTAAATGTCGTAATTCACCGTGTACCGGGATCAGGTATTTTGGCTTTACGAGGTGCAGCATCAGGGTCATTTCATCTTGGCTGGCATGCCCCGAGACGTGCACGGCTGCCAGTGGATCATAAATTACATTCGCACCGCGCCGGAAAAGGCGGTTAATTGTACGGTAAACCGTTTCTTCATTCCCTGGGATTGGGTGAGATGAAAGCACGATCGTATCGCCTTCTTGCACACCAAAATGTCGGTTGGTGCCCGATGATAAACGGCCCATAATGGAAGAAGGTTCCCCTTGCGAGCCGGTGCACATCAGCACGACATCTTTGGCCGGCATTTTTAAAGCTTCATCTATGGTTACCAGGACATCATCGGGAACATCTAAATACCCCAGCTCACGTGCCATCTTCGAGTTCGCTTTCATGCTGTAGCCAACAAAAGCGATCTTCCGCCCATGACGTTGGGCTGCATTTGCGGCCTGCTGCATGCGAGAAATCAACGAGGCAAATGAAGCCACAATGATGCGGCCGGGCGCCGAACTGAAGACTTCATCGAAAGCCGGATCAATCATCTTTTCAGATGGAGTCCAGCCAGGTTTATCGGCATTGGTCGAATCTGCCATCAAAGCCAGCACACCCCGGCTGGAGAATTCAGCCAGCTTGGCAAAATCCGTTGGCCAGCCGTCAACCGGTGTGGGATCGAACTTATAGTCGCCGGTATGGACGATCAAGCCTGCGGGGGTGGTTATGCCCAACCCCACCGCATCGGGGATCGAGTGACTGACGTGAAAGAATTCAACTTGAAAGGGACCGATATGGATAGTATCGTCAGCTTGCACGGTGTTCAAGTCGGCTTTTTTGTCTAAACCAGCGCGGGCTAATTTCACTTCCAATAAACCGCGTGTCAGGGGTGTGGCATAAATTGGGGCCTGGATCTCCTCAACCACATGGTTGATCGCCCCGGTATGATCCTCGTGGCCGTGGGTAATCACGATTCCGCACACTTTATCGCGGTTCGCAATTAAATAATCAAAGTCCGGAATGATGTAATCAATACCCAGCATATCGTTCTCAGGGAACATTATGCCGGTATCAACCACCAGGATTTGATCGTTGTATTCGTAGGCCATCATATTTTTTCCAACTTCTCCGAGGCCCCCGAGGGGAAGTATTCGTAATGTTTTGTTCATGTATTTTCTTTTTTCCTTTTACCACCCCCGCAGATATCTTAAACAATTGAATTAAAAAACCGAACTCAAAAGATTTACAAAACGTACATCTCCAGACCACCTTGATCTGGTTTATTTTCTGCGGAAAATGATATTAAATTGTATTAACCCTCACAACATGGAGGGAAGATTTCGTAGCAGTGGTTCTTCTAAATCGTTTTTAAAAAAATGCCCTGGCGGAAAAAACACAGCCAAGGCACGAGATAATTTCCAAGCTATATATATTCACGCACAAAGGTTCAGCCTATTTGCATTGAATATTTATCGTCCGGGATTTTAGCATGGAGGGGATGAGTTGGCAAGACGAGATTATGCTTGAATTTGATCCTTGACAGAGAATCGATAATTGTATACAATGATACAAAGATACAACTATACAATAAGACAATCGTACAAAAAGACAATTAGACAATCGTCGTGATGGCAAATGGTGATAGGAGGTGCTATGCAAATTGAATTGGATTTTCGCTCGAAGATCCCCATTTATGTGCAAATTATTGATCAAGTTAAGCATATGATTGCCACTGAAAGGTTGAAGCCCGGAGACCAGTTACCCACAGTACGTCAGATGGCAGCGGATTTGCGGATCAACTTTAATACCATTGCCCGCTCCTATCGTATGCTTGATGAGGAGGGATTGATCTCCACACAGCATGGGCGCGGCACGTTTATTTTGGAAGCCCCGTCCGAAAAAAATGGGGAGCGTTTGCGCCGGCAGGATCTGGAATGGTTGACCAAGCATTATCTTAACGAGGCAGCTAATTTGGATTACTCGGTAGAGGAAATTAATCAAATATTGGTGAAGTATATCAATCAGTGGCAGGAGACCGGTTCTCCACCCGCTGAGGGTAAAAACAAATAAGTGAGGAGAAAGATGAATAGAAACATGAGATTGATAACCAAGAAATCCAAGAAATCAAGTGATAACCCACGCATCAATGGCGTTGCTGCAATATTGTTTGGCTTTATCATGATATTAGCCACCAGCGGTGCCTTCTTGCTGGATTATTGGGGGGTCAAAGATGGTTGGATTGGCGCCTTCGTAACCGGTATGTCTTTAATTGCTCTTTATTTCTTATTTGCCCTCAAAATTGCATCGCAGTGGGAGAAAGCCGTTGTTCTGCGTTTTGGCAAATATCGAGGGCTTTCCGGCCCAGGATTATTCTGGTTGATTCCAGTAGTGGATACGATTCCCGAGTGGATTGATCACCGGGTGATGGTGACTCCATTTAGCGCCGAGAAAACCTTGACCCGCGATACCGTCCCCGTCGATGTGGACGCTGTTTTATTCTGGCTGGTTTGGGATGCCGAGAAAGCCGCCCTGGAAGTCGAAGACTATAACATGGCCATTTCTTGGGCCGCACAAACCGCCTTGCGGGAAGTCATCGGCCAAATGGAATTGGCTGATATTCTTGTCGGGCGCGCCAAAATGGACGCCGATCTTCAGAAGATCATAGATGAGCGCACTACGCCCTGGGGCATCACCGTACAGTCTGTTGAAATCCGCGATGTGGTCATCCCTCAAGAACTTGAAGATACCATGTCACGCCAGGCCCAGGCCGAACGTGAACGCCAAGCCCGTGTGATTTTGGGTGAGTCTGAAAAACAGATTGCCGACAGCTTCTCCAAAGCCTCCGAGGCCTACATCGACAATCCTACCGCCTTGCACCTGCGAGCCATGAATATGCTCTTTGAAGGACTGAAAGAAAAAGGTGCTATGGTAATTGTCCCCAGCAGTGCTGTTGATACCATGAATTTGGGCGCCATGAGCGGCATGGTTGCTTTAGCCAAACAAGCCCCCATTGAAGAGTAGTTTGCTGCCACAGTTATCAGTATGGGGCAAGTATAGCCCTATGCTGATAACTTCAAAAGGAAAGTCATCATGGACGAAAACAAAAAATGGGAATATCGAGTCGAAACTATTGGCTCTGCCCTTCGCGGCATCAAAGATGGTGAAATCGAGGCCGCTTTAAACGATTGGGGGGAACAGGGCTGGGAAGTCATTTCTGCCCGTCCGCCGACCAACAGCTCGAAAATCACCATTGTCGCCAAACGGCTGATTACCGCGCGCACCCTGCGTCAGCGCAGGCTCGATGAGCGCAGCTGGTAGGTTGAGGTGAGTCGTTAGGAGAGGATCATGGCCTATCATGGAGCACATATCGCCGCGGCCGCGGCCGAGAAAAAACAGCGCCAATTAGAAGCAGAAGAGGAAGAAAAAATGACCAAGTACAGCAGTGATGATATGGATAAATGGGAATTTAAGATTGTGCGCTCTGAATCGGGAGCTTTTAGAAAAACGGAAGTTTTAGCCGACCTGGTAGACGAAGAAGCGCTGGCGGGCTGGGAAATGCTGGAAAAATTTGATAACAAAAGGATTCGTTTTCGCCGCCCAATTGATGCCCGAAAAAACGATCATAACTTACCAGACTACATTGACCCTTATCGCACCCAGTACGGGACCCCATCGCAAATGATTGCCGTTGCGGTAGCTGTTGGCGTATTGCTGCTGGGTATCCTTGTTGCGGTCTTTGTTGGATTGCGGGGTGCGGGAGATTTCTCTTTTGATAGCGTTGCTTGGGGAGAAATTTCTGTCATTCTGTTCCTTGTTATTGGCGTTGGGATCGCTGCTGTAGCGGTGGCATTTGCGCGCGCTCGCGGGTAAAATCATAATTTGAGAGAAAAACGCATTAAAATATGTTTCACGTGAAACATAACAGGTGATCTGTTGGATATTTTCGCTCGAATTTTGAATCCTTTGTTGATGTTGCTGCTGCCCCTTGCTTTGGGTGTTTTCCTTGCCCGTAGGCTCCAGGGAGAGTGGCGTGTCTTTGGCATTGGCGCTGTAACCTTTGTCGCATCGCAAGTCTTTCACATCCCCTTCAATCTCTGGATTTTATCGCCTTTCCTTGAGCGCATGGGCTGGACCGCGGGGCAAACTGGTTTCTCGTTGGCTCTTGCGGCGCTCTTTCTGGGACTGTCAGCAGGTATTTTCGAAGAGGTTGCCCGTTATTTTGTCTTTCGACTATGGTTGAAAGACAAACGTGACTGGCGCTCTGCCCTGATGTTGGGCGCCGGGCACGGCGGCATCGAAGCGGTAATTGTCGGTGTCCTTACCCTGCTCACCGTAATTCAGATCTTCACCCTGCGGGGTGCTGATTTGACTGAAGTTGTGCCTGCCGACCAGCTTGATCTGGCAAAAGCACAAATTGAAACTTTCTGGGCTTTGCCCTGGTACGCTGTTTTATTGGGTGCCTTAGAGCGTGCTTCCGCCATCGCCCTGCACCTGGGTGCCACGGTGCTGGTTTTGCAGGCCTTCACCAGAAAACGAATTCGATGGCTTTTCGCCGCTATCGTATGGCACGCTGCTTTAGATGCTGTTGCTGTCTACGGTATACAGACCTGGGGTATGTATATCACCGAGGGGTTAATTTTCTGTATGGCGCTGATCAGTTTGTTTTTTGTGTTTATACTGCGAGAGCCGCTTGGTGTGGAACCTGATATTATAGCGGCGCCTCAAGAAATTCAAATCCAATCCCTTCCGTCAGATACTTTGGACGAAAGACTCGATGAAAGTCGGTACAACTAATGTCGGGAGCATAAACCTTAGTATGGCTAAATCAGACCTCATTGTTTTGAAGAACCTCTCTAAATCTTTTGACAAACTCACCGCCGTAGACCAGCTTTCCTTTTCTGTTGGGGCTGGAGAGATCTTTGGGCTGCTGGGACCTAATGGTGCTGGAAAAACAACCACCATTCGCATGTTGGGCGCCTTGATTGCTCCCACCGGCGGTGAAGCCTGGGTCAATGGTCATCAAGTCGGCCAAGATGACCGACTTATCAGAAAAAGTGTCGGCATTCTGACCGAATCTCCAGGGCTTTACGACCAGCTCAGCGCAGAGCGCAACCTGGCTTTTTTTGCCCAAATGTATGATGTCGAAGATGTCAACGGTCAGGTAGCGCGTTATTTGCGTACCCTGGGCTTGTGGGAGCGCCGCTTTGAATCGGTAGCGTCCTTTTCCAAGGGTATGCGTCAGAAGTTAGCCATTGCGCGCGCTTTGCTGCACGAACCGCGCGTTCTTTTCCTGGACGAGCCTACCAGCGGGTTGGATCCAGCTGCGGCCCGCCTGGTGCGCACCTATATTGCTGAACTCAAGGATGCAGGACGCGCCATTGTCCTTTGCACGCACAACCTGGACGAAGCTGAAAGGCTCTGCGACCGCGTTGCCATGATTCGCGGCAGCTTGCTGGTGATGGATACCCCGATGGCTTTACGGCGCAAATTATTTGGACGCAAGAGTGTTTTTCATTTGAATGGACAGGCCGCCGGCTTCGTGGAGCGGGTTAAAAGTTTTGATTTTGTAAATGCTGCAGAAGCTGTTGAAAATAAACTTATCATCACCCTGGCGGATCCTGAGAAATATAATCCAAAATTAGTGCGCTCGTTGGTGGAAGACGGTGCTGAAATCCAGTTTGTTGGCGAATTGCGGCACAAGTTGGAAGATGTATACCTGCAGTTGGTTAAACAGGTTGAAAAAAATTAGGAGTACTGATGGGTAAAATCTGGATTCTAGTTCGTAAAGAGTGGTCCGAGGTATTCCGCAACCGCTTTGTTTTTTTTACGACTGCCTTTTTGCCGCTGTTGTTTACAGCTTTGCCATTGATCATCCTTTATACGGCTGGAGCATCTGGCGATTGGAGCGGTGCAGTCGGTATGTCGGATATACCGCCGGGTTTTGCAAACCTTTGTGATGATCTGGATGCCCAGGGGTGCATGCAGTACTTTATCATTTCGCAGTTCATGCTGCTGTTTATGTTTGTGCCAGTGATCATCCCTATTACCTTTGCTTCTTACAGCATTGTTGGGGAAAAAGCTGCCCGCACCTTGGAGCCCTTATTAGCCACCCCCATAACAACCTTTGAGTTGTTGACTGGAAAAATTCTTGCTGCCGCGATCCCGGCTGTATTGGCCACCTGGATTAGTTTTGGTTTATATGTCTTGGGGGCTTTTCTGCTGAAGGTTGATCCTGGGGCGCTGAAAAAACTGTTTGACCCCCTTTGGCTCTCCTCGATTATTGTGGTTGGTCCCTTGTTGGCGATTACCGGGGTGAGCATTGCCGTAATGATTTCTTCGCGAGTAACAGACCCTCGCGTTGCCGAACAGATATCTTCGGTCTTCGTTTTACCGGTCATTGCCCTCTTTATTGGCCAGACCACAGGCTTGATTTTTATCAATGAACAGCTTATCCTCTGGTTGGCATTCGGTTTAATTATTTTAGATGCCGTTCTGCTGGCCTTTGCCACGCAGCTTTTTCAAAGAGAAACGATTCTGACTCGCTGGAAATAATCATGAAAAAACAATCTTGGATTCTCTTGACTTTGTTCGTGGTCATGCTGGCCCTGCCTTTTCGGACGGCGGCTCAATCATCCGATGAAACCCTGATTTTAGGCATTGTTAGGACCTTTGGCTACGGCGGATTTGGTGGCAAAATCCAAGGGGCTTTTAAGCTCGAAATTCGCTCCGAACACAGTGATTTGACCCGGGTTGATTTTCTCATCGATGATCAGGTCATCCATACTGCTGACGCCGCGCCCTTTGAACACAGTTTCAATACCGCCAATTATCCCCCAGGGCTGCACGCGCTCTCCGCTGTAGGTTATCATAGTGATGGTTCCGAAATGGTGAGCAGCGAAATTGCGCGTACCTTCCTTTCATCGGAAGATGCTGGGCGCGAAACCCGCAATTTGGTACTGCCGCTAATTGTCGGCATCAGTGTCTTGACATTGGTGGGTACGCTGGGGTCTGCATTTTTTGCGCGGCGTAAAGAATTTAAACCCGGGCAATATGGGGCTGCCGGGGGAGCAGTATGTCCCCGCTGTACTTTCCCATATGCACGCAATATATTGTCCCCCAATTTATTGGTCGGCAAATTGGGCGTTTGCCCACACTGTGGAAAATGGGCCATTGTTCCTGCCGCTTCATCGGCGGATTTAAGTGCCGCGGAAACTCGATTGTCCAGCGAAGGTACCGCCACCGTTGATGCACCATCAGAAAGCGAGCATCTCGATAAGCTGCTTGACGAATCGCGCTTTGAAAGATGATTTGGATATAGATGTCTGATAGGGACAACCGTCGCCGAGGCAGCAAGGCAAGGGGTGTATAAAATTGCTGGCCGGCACAAAGCAGACATAAAAGACAGTTGTTGTCAGCAATCCGATTCTTGCCCCTCTCCCTTTTTTGATTGACGTGCTATAATTCCGCCTGCAAATTAATAACAAATAGACCTGGCGCAGGATGCCAGGTTCTTTCTTTATCTGAGGAAAAACTATGCAGTGGATAACAGCGTTTATTGATCTCTTTTTACACCTGGACGAGTACTTGAGTCTGGTTATTTCCCAATATGGTGTGTGGACCTACGCGATACTTTTCCTGGTCATCTTTATGGAGACCGGCTTTGTCGTAACACCCTTTTTGCCAGGCGATTCTTTGCTCTTCGCCGCTGGGAGTTTTGCAGCCCTCGGGGTCTTGAATCCTTGGATGCTTTTTGGCTTACTTTTTGTTGCTGCTGTATTGGGCGATACGGTCAATTATTGGATCGGGCATTCCATCGGACCGCGGGCATTTAGCGGCAATCTGCGTTTTTTGAAGAAAGAGCACTTAGACCGCACCAGTGCCTTTTATGAAAAACACGGCGGCAAAACAATTGTCCTGGCCCGTTTTGTCCCCATCATCCGCACTTTTGCGCCCTTTGTCGCCGGTGTCGGAATCATGGACTATGTGAAATTTATCACTTATAATGTTGTTGGTGGTTTTGTTTGGGTGGCACTTTTTATCTTTGGCGGCTATTATTTTGGCAACCTGCCCTTTGTCGCCAAGAATTTTGA
>JBDLJO010000095.1:0-9076 GCA_039714275.1 Chloroflexota bacterium
TGGTCCTGATGTTGCTTACGAAGAAACAGCTCAATTAAGTGATGATGAACTGCTGGGTGAAGCTACACTGGCAAAAATGGAAGCTCAAAAAGCCGAAGAGGCCGCAGTAGTTGAAGAAGCCGTAGCCGCTGAAGAAGCTGTAACCACTGAAGGTGCTGTTGAAGCAGAAGACACTGCTGAAGCGGAAGACCAGACCGAAGATAAAACAGAAGAAGATAATAAAGAAGAAACTGCAGAAGACGAGGCGTAAAAGAACGATGGCAATTTCAGCAAAACAAATAAAAGAATTGCGTGATATTACCGGCTCCGGCTTTTTAGATTGTCGAGCCGCCCTAGAAGATAGCAACGGTGATTTTGATAAAGCTGTTGAATTCTTACGCAAAAAAGGTTTAGCCAAAGCATCAAAACGCGCTGGGCGAGATGCATCAGAAGGTGTTGTAGAAATTTATGATCATGGCAATGGTCGCGTAGGCGTTATGGTTGAAGTTAACTGTGAGACTGATTTCGTGGCCCGATCTGAAGCCTTTCGTAAATTCGCACACGAGATTGCTTTGCAAGTAGCGGCTTCTGCTCCTCGTTGGCTCAAGGAAGAGGATATCCCTGAAGACATGCTTGATAAAGAGCGAGAAATTGCTCGCGAGCAAGCTTTGCAGGATGGCAAGCCCGAAAAAATTGTTGATCGGATTGTTGATGGCCGCATTGATAAATTCAAGGAAGAAAATATCCTCCTGCGCCAGGCATACATCCGTGATGATAAATTGAGTATTCAAGATTTTCTCCATGCAACAGTTTCTACAATAGGCGAGAATGTTGTTATTCGACGCTTTGTTCGCTGGGAAGTTGGCGAACAGAGTAAATAGTAAAATGAAAGACCAACCATCGGTTGGTCTTTTTTTTGAACTCTCAGGTAATTGGGAGAACGGGTCGTTTGTTTCTAAAAGCATGTTAACGATCATTCGTGCATCTAAGTAGGGGTAGGGCGTTGCTCAAAGCTGCATATTCGCGTGAAAAACAAGACTTATCAACTTTAGGGTTAGTTTTCGAATAATAGAGGAATTACCTTATGGATGAAAAACTCAAATACCAGCGCATTTTACTAAAAATAAGTGGGGAATCGCTCGCTGGACCCGATGGATTTGGCGTTGATCCACAGCAGGCTGAGAAAGTAGCTCGAAATATACAAGAAATTGCAGAATTGGGTATTGAAGTTGCAATCGTGATTGGCGCTGGTAATATTTGGCGAGGAAGTCGTGGCTTGGAGCGGGGTATGGAACGAGCTACAGCAGATTATATGGGTATGTTGGCAACCGTAATTAATGCTATGGCTCTAATGGATGCTATGGAACGGGCTGGCATGATCGTCCGCTTGCAATCTGCAATTGAGATGCGACAGGTTGCCGAACCATATATTTTACGTCGAGCCGTTCGGCATTTGGAAAAAGGGCGTGTGGTCATCTTTGGTGGTGGCACTGGCAATCCATATTTCTCTACAGACACTGCTGCAGCCCTGCGAGCGATGGATATTGGTGCCGATGTACTCATCAAAGCTACAAAGGTGGACGGCGTCTATGATTCCGACCCTGTCACCAACCCGGACGCAAAGCGATTTGAAAAATTAACCTATATCGATACCCTCAATCGCCGTCTCGAAGTTATGGACAGTCCTGCCATTTCTTTATGTATGGATAATAATTTGCCGATATTAGTGCTTAATTTGTGGGAAGAAGGCGTGCTGCGCCGAGCACTATTTGGTGATGCCGTGGGCACCTTGGTTACATCCTGATAGCTAGAAAGGTTGGTATATTCGGGAGGGTGAATCTTATTAGGCTAATCTTGGCCTAAGCAGTATTTACCTTCCCCTTTTCGAGCATCAATTTTTCAGGTATCCTTAAGGGGAGTAATCATTGCGTATTTAATTAGCCACTGTACGACATTCAGGAGAGAACTATGCTCAACGATTTATATATCGATACCAAAACGCGCATGCAGGGTGCAGTCCAGGCCTTTGAAGAAGATCTTCTTGTCATTCGTACCGGACGGGCACACCCAGCTTTAGTAGAAAAGCTTTTAGTTGAATACTATGGTGCACCGACTCCGCTGCTGCAGTTAGCTAGTATTAGCGTACCAGAACCTCGTAGTTTACTAATTCGCCCCTTCGATCCCGCGACGTTAAATGATATTGCCAAGGCTGTTATGACCTCCGATTTAGGATTGACACCTAATAATGATGGCAAGGTTATTCGATTAAATCTGCCACCCCTAAACGAGGAGCGGCGTAGTGAATTAGTGCGTGTTGTTGGCTCCCGAACTGAGGAAGCGCGTATTTCCATTCGTAATGTTCGCCGCGACATTATGCGCGATTTAAAAGAATATGAAGATGAAGATATGATTTCCGAAGATGATCGCAAGCGCGGCGAGAAAGAAATTCAGCAGTTCACGGATGATTTCATAGAAGAAATAGAGAAAATTGGCGATCGTAAAGAAAGCGAAATCATGGAAGTGTAAATATCATCAAAAAATAACTTCATTGTTGTTTTTGGAGTATGCGTAGGCAATCAATCACCATCGTAGAAATAGACGTATTAAAACGAATATGAAATCAAAACAAAATAATCCGATGGAAAAAAATATACCTCAGCATGTTGCTATTATTATGGATGGCAATGGTCGTTGGGCGCGTGAACGCGGCTTGCCTCGCTTGGCTGGGCATCAGGCCGGAACAAAAAATTTACGCAGGATTATTGAAGCCTGTGTTGAGCATAACGTCAAATATCTCACCTTATATGCATTCTCAACAGAAAATTGGGATCGTCCTACAGACGAAGTACAGGGTTTGATGCGTATTCTAGGTAATGTTATTGATAGCGAATTGGGTGAACTGCATGCCGAGGGTGTTTCTATTCGTCACGTTGGTCAGCTTGATCGGGTAAAACCTGCCCTCAAGAAAAAAATGCTTGATGCCATTGCGTTAACGAAAAATAATCAACGGCTGATCTTGAATGTGGCTTTCAACTATGGTGGGCGTGACGAAATTGTTTGTGCTGTCCGCCGCATGATCGATGATGGGGTGGAATCTGATAAAGTAACCGACGATCTCATCGATCAATATCTTTTCACCGCTGGTGTTCCTGACCCTGATTTGATCATCCGTACCTCAGGGGAACTGCGCAGCAGCAACTTCTTGATTTGGCAGGGGGCTTATGCCGAGTGGTATTTCACGCCTATTTACTGGCCCGACTTTGGCAAAAAGGCTTTCGCCGCTGCGATCGAAGAATACAGCCAGCGCAGTCGGCGGTATGGGCGTGTTGTTTCAAATCAAACTGAAGGATAATTTATGCTGCGTCAACGTGTTCTAGTTGCAATTGTGCTGCTGCCGATTGGTTTAGCAGCTATGTATTTCGGTGGTCCCTGGTTCTTGGCTTTAATAACCCTTGTGCTCACACTGGCAGCCAAGGAATATACGGAGTTATTTCAGGCTGGCGGTTTGCAGCCTGCACGTATTTTAGTTGTTGGGGGGACATTAATTGTTGCGCTTACCCGCGGAATTTATGGATTGGAGCCCAGCCCAATACTGTTCAGTTTCTTCATCCTTATCAGCATGACCTATCACCTCTGGGCCTATGAGCGCGGTCGAGACCAATCGGGTACTGACTTCGCAGTTACGGTTGCCGGCATTTTCTATATTGGTTGGTTAGGTGCCTATTTAATATCTTTACGTGCCCTTCCTAACGGATTATGGTGGCTCTGGGTCACCCTTCCCGCAGTATGGTTCGCTGATTCGGGCGCTTATTTTATTGGAAAACGCTTTGGACGTCATAAGCTCAGTCCACGATTAAGCCCCAAGAAGACCTGGGAAGGTTACTTGGGCGGCATCCTTGTAGGAAGTCTTGGCGCAGTTGCTTGGGTTGCTCTTTGGGAGCTTTGGCTGCCTCCTAGCCCGGAGGTCACGCCGTTTCGAGCTGCCCTGCTGGGTTTGGTAATTGCCGTCATCACCCCATTAGGAGATTTAGGCGAAAGTATGATTAAGCGCCAGGTGGGTATCAAGGATTCAAGCCACCTTATCCCCGGGCATGGGGGTGCCTTTGATCGCATTGATAGTTGGTTATGGGCAGGCGTAATAGGTTATTACTTTGTTACCTGGTTTTTTGGATAAGGTAATGGATACCAGATTTACATCAAAGGGAGAGAATTTCCCACTCTTTTTTGTTATTATCATGTGCCGCTTCAAAAATTGACAGCATATCTTAGGCATGGTATTATCCACCCCATAATTTAATAACCCTTTGAGTGACACTCTTATCCAGAGAGGTGGAGGGACCGGCCCTTTGAAACCTCGGCAACCTCCTGAATCGCGATTGCATTTCGTTGATCAGGCACGGTGCCAACTCCGGCAGGCGGATATTCTGGGAGATGAGAGGGTGCTGCGCTATTCTATCTCGCGTGAAATGCCCTTTCTGAGTAATAAAGGGCATTTTTTATTGTACGGAGGTACAAATGACCACTACTTTTATGACCTCATCCAAACTGCTTTTCACATCCGAGTCAGTTACGGAAGGTCACCCTGATAAAATATGCGATCAGATCAGTGATGCTGTTCTAGATGCTTGTGTTGCCCAAGACCCATATTCGCGAGTTGCTTGTGAAGTAGCTACAAAAACAGGCTACGTTATGCTTCTCGGTGAAATCACGACCAAAGCCCAAATTAATTACGATGAATTGGTTCGCAAAGTTGTTAATGGTATTGGATACGATCGAGCCAAAAAAGGCTTTGATGGTAATACCTGTGGTGTCCTGGTCGCGATTGCCCAGCAGTCTGGCGATATTGCGATGGGTGTAGATAAAGCATTAGAAGCCAAGAGCGGCGAAATGACTGAAGAAGAAATCGAAGCCATCGGTGCTGGGGATCAGGGAATGATGTTTGGCTATGCCTGTAATGAGACCGATACTTTGATGCCTATGCCAATTTATTTAGCCCATAAATTAACCCGTAAGCTGACCGAAGTCCGCAAAAATGGCACCCTGCCTTGGCTGCGCCCTGATGGAAAGAGCCAGGTCACGGTGGAATACAATCAAGGACAACCCACCCGTATTGATAATGTCTTGATCAGTACACAGCATTCCCCAGAAATATCCCAAGATGATATTCGTTCGGCCTTGATTGAGCATGTCATCATGCCCACTTTGCCTGCTGATATGGTGGATGCTGATATAAAAATCCATACCAACCCGACCGGGCGTTTTGTGATCGGCGGACCCCAGGGTGATGCTGGCCTGACAGGCCGCAAGATCATTGTCGATACTTACGGCGGCATGGGAAGGCACGGTGGCGGCGCATTCAGCGGCAAAGATGCTACCAAAGTAGACCGCTCTGCGGCCTATGCCTCACGCTGGGTTGCCAAGAATGTCGTTGCATCTGGTTTGGCGGATCGCTGTGAAATTCAGGTTGCTTATGGTATCGGTATTGCCAGTCCCCTTAGTGTAAATGTTGAAACCTTTGGAACTGGTAAGATTGATGATCAGAAGATCGCAGAAATCATCGAACAGAATTTTGACCTCCGCCCTGGCGCGATCATCCGTGATTTAGATTTGCGAAAGCCCATTTATCAGCAGATTGCTGCTTACGGACACTTTGGTCGTGATGATTTAGACCTTACCTGGGAGCGCACCAATAAAGCTGATGCTCTGCGTGCTGCGGCAGGTTTATAGTATAGTCGTTGTGATAAATTAGATCTTTCCAAGTATTATCAAAGAGCCCAATCTCAATTTGAGACCGGGCTCTTTGCTTTTAAGGTCGTTCCAGTCCATGCTGCTCCAATAAATCCTCATCTGCCAACAATCCATCTGTTGGCCCATCAGCAACAATATGGCCTTGATCCATAATGATCATGCGCGGCAGCAGTTCGGCAACTAAGCCCATATCGTGTGTGGAAATCAGCATCGTGATCGGCATCTCCTGCAGCAAGGTGATCAATGAACGCCTTGCCCGCGGATCTAACCCCGCAGAAGGCTCATCAAGGACCAAAATCTCTGGTTTCATTGCCAATACCGTTGCAATTGCAATCCGCTTTTTCTCACCTACACTTAGATGGTGGGATAGCCGCTCGGCATATTCACGCATACCCACTTGGTTTAATGCCTCCTCGACGTGGATGAATATTTTCTCTTCAGGCAGACCCATATGCAGCGGACCAAACGCCACATCCTCAAACACAGTTGGTGAAAAAAGCTGGTCATCTGGGTTTTGGAAAACCAACCCCACCTTGCCGCGGATAATCGGTAAGTTATCTTTTACAACCGGCAGTCCATCAACACAAATCTCTCCCTGCCCTTGAATAATGCCGTTTAGGTGCAGCATTAACGTGCTTTTTCCAGCGCCATTGGGACCTACTATGGCGGCCTTTTCTCCCCGGGGAATTTGCAGTGTGATTTCATGTAGAGCTTGATGACCGTCAGGATAGCTGTAGGATAATTGGTCAATAGTAAGTAGTGCGCCCTCAAACTCGGGTCCCTGAGCGGAAATTTGATCTTGGGGTTTAGATTGGTGAACAATCGGCATAGATAATCCTGTTTATCTGTGAGTGATAATTTGAAGCAGAACAAGCGCGAGGATGACAATGCTTCCCATCATCCAATCTTTGGTTTTCATTTCATGTGGGTTGAGGGTTTGAAGGGTGCCTTGATAACCGCGTGCCAGCATGGCATTATAAACGCGCTCACTGCGTTCATAGCTGCGTATGAAAAGCTGACCGGCCATATTACCGGCAACTTTGATCCGCCAGCGCAGCTTGGTATGGTGTTTACGCTGGTTATCTAAAGCAGCGCTGCGAGCTTCACGGGCACGCAGTAGTCGTAGAGCTTCGTCGCTGAGCACAAAGAGATAGCGATACATGAAAGAAATCGTCGCCACTAAAATATCAGGCACCCGCAAATGCCGCATGGCATGAATTAGATCAGGGGTAGTGGTTGTTGCCGTGAGTAGAATAGCCATCTGCACTGATACCCAACTGCGGATCATGATACTTGCAAAACGGAGCAATCCTGGCTCAGTGACCACGACTTGCCAGTTCCCAAGCTGGATGGTTCCTAACGCATGTCCGGGTATCGAGAAGATCACCGTTATTGCCGCCAATGCAAAGGGCATCACTACCAGAGATCGCGTAGCTAAAAAAAGAAATTGAATTTTTGCTAGTAGGCTTGCCCCCAAAACCAAACCCCAGGTCAGCATGAATGCTGTCCAGGCGCCATCGGGCAGCAGTGCGTTGGAAATGATTAAAATGATCGTTAAGATAATTTTGACGCGTGCATCTAATCGATGAATAACGCTCTCATGGGTTTGGTAGTGATCAAATGAATTGATATGCATAGGCTAACTTTCTATATGTCTGGGTTTCCTGATCAGCCAAATAATGCCCATTGTCAGTCCTGCCACAACCAGGATACCTGCTCCCCCCGCAATGATCGTCGATAGCCCAGTTTCGCCCAGCGCAGGGATTGTATAATCGGGCAAAATTTGAAAAGGTGCCTCTGCGCCGCGTTGGATGAAATTTAAATTCATCGCCACGCGCTCAAGACCATCGGGATTGCCGGAAGCAAATGGGGATATCAGGAGTACTGCCAAAGTGATCAGCGCTCCAGTAAGAATCCACCCCCGTCCACCCTGGGATTGCACATCGGAGAGAATATCCGGCCGTGTCTGAAAAATGAAGGTTAATGCCGCCACGGTGATAAAAGCCTCCCCTAGACCAATCAGAAAATGTACACTCAGCATTGCTGGAAATACGATTCGTAATGGCGATGTGCCGCTCAGCCAAAGTTGAAAAGCCGTCAGCAGCGCCCCTGCCATTACCGACATCCAGGCAGCAAAACCCGCGGTACCGAGCTGAAATTTTCTGCTGCGATTAGCTGCTCCTCGATAAAGGCCGTAACCGACCAATGTGGTTAACAGCCCCATGTTGAAGATATTGGCGCCCATCACTACTAAACCACCGTCTTGAAAGATCAGTGCTTGGACGCTGACCACAGTGACCATGACCAACATTCCTGCCCACGGGCCAAGCACAATCGCAGCTAACGCGCCCCCCAACAAGTGACCGGATGTGCCGCCTGCCACCGGGAAGTTGATCATTTGAGCCGCGAAGATAAAAGCAGCCATAATGCCCATTAGCGGGATTTGGCGTTCGCCAAATTGGCCGCGTGTTTTGCGAATCGCCATATTTATGAAAACAATCGAGATCAACCAAAATGTGATGGCAACTGGTAAGCTGAGAAAACCATCCGGGATATGCAGTGCGATGGGGCGGGGGAGAAATGGTAAGTGCATCATCTGTTTACTTTCCTTTCTTGGCATTTCTGGCAAAGTCCAAATATAGATATATGTTGTAAATCGGCCTGAAATTTATATTTTTTGCTTAGTTCTTGCCCAAGTAATGTTAAAGGAGCGTGGTTTGCATCAATTACGCTATGACAAGATTTACAAACCAGGTGCATATGCGGTCCGTGTTCTCTCGTTGCGTAAACAATTTTTCCTCCCCCGAGATCAGTACGGCAAACCAATCCCTCTGAAACTAGCATATCCAGAGTTCGATAGACCGTGGCGATATTGACAGCCTCAGTTCGTTCCTGTACTTGATGGTAAATATGATCCGCGCTCATATGGCTTTCGCTGTGAGCAATGATATTGACGATCATCTCACGCTGTGGTGTCAGGCGGTAACCTTTTTGGCGCAGGTCTTCGATCAATGTGTGGCAGTGGGTCATGGATTATCCTGTTGTTTATAAATTAATTGTTGTAGATATTGGAAATAGGTTTCCAAATTTAATACATAAACAAATTGCAGTTGCGAGAATTCGCAACTGCAATAATTATAAAGAAGATGTCTTAGTTGTCAAGCTGATTTTGGGATTAGATGAACAATTACTCAGGGTTTTTATTTATCAAAAATAGGGTTCCAATATTTTGATCAACTTTTTCTTCGGTCGATAACCTGTAACCCGCTCTTGGATCTCCCCGTCCTTAAACAATATCAGTGTTGGTACGCCCATCACCTGATATTTCATCGCTATACTTTGGTTATTG
>JBDLJO010000096.1:0-9017 GCA_039714275.1 Chloroflexota bacterium
ACCAGCGGCCAACTGATGATGGATGCCGATGGTGCGTGGGTAAGCATGCAGCAGGGTGTTCGCTACCGCCCCAGCGGCTGTGAAGGCACGGATTGCATCAAGACCGTGGAAGATGAGCCGTCAATTACGATAGATCAACTGGTAGTGCAGTTCCATTTGCTACCTGATTTAACCTGGTCGGATGGCGCTCCGCTGACAGCGCAAGATTCGGTCTATTCGTTTCGAACAGCTCAGGCGCTGTACGGCAATGCCTGGGACCTGCTGCGCTACACAGACTCCTATGCGGCATTGGATGATCTAACGGTGGCATGGGTGGGCATTCCCGGGTATCAGGGGGTTTATGCCGAAAACTTCTTCTCACCGCTCCCTGAGCATCTCTGGGGATTGTTTGCCACGCAGGAACTGCTGGGTTCTGAAGCGGTTAACCGTGCCCCCCTGGGTTGGGGACCTTACATTATAGATCAGTGGGTGGCTGGGGACCACATCAGCTTGATCAAGAATCCCAACTACTTCCGTGCTGGTGAGGGGCTGCCCTATTTTGATAACCTGGTCTACCGCTACCTAACGGAAGAATCGGATGCCATAGATGCCCTGATTGTCGGCGAGTGTGATCTACTTGATTCAACGATCCTTACAACGGATTCTGTCCCACGTTTACGGGAAGCGCAAAATAAAGGCCAGTTAATTTTCGAGGCTGCTGCCAGTTCTGTACTGGAGCAGGCTGTATTTGCGGTCGATTCGCTGAATCTTAACCGACTGGATCTATTTGAATCTCAGTTGGTGCGCCAAGCTGTCGCATCCTGTATTGATCGTCAGGCGATTGTCGATGATCTTCTTTACGGCTTGTACCCTGTCCCCGATAGTTACCTGCCTCCAGAGCACCCGCTCTACAACGATGATTTGCCCCAGTACCCTTTTTCGCCTGAAACGGCGATCGATCTGTTGAATCAGGCTGGCTGGGTTGATTATGATTTGAACCCCGAGACGCCGCGCACTTCGGTCAATGTGCCAAATGTCCCCAATGATACTGCGCTGACCTTTACTTATGCTGCGCCCGATGATGCGGAGCGTCCAGCGGCGGCAAAAATCATTCAGGAGTCTTTGGCCCAATGTGGGATCAAAGTGGAATTGGAAATTCAACCCTGGAACGATTTGCTGGCGGCCGGTCCGGAGGGGGCGGTCTTTGGACGCGATTTTGATATGGTCCAATTTGCCTGGGCTGAATCGAGCACCCCGCCATGCTTTCTGTATCAGAGTGATGAAATCCCCGGACCCTATCCCCAATATCCCAAAGGCTGGGGTGGGGGTAATCTCTCGGGGTACAGCAACCCAACCTATGACGAAGCATGCCGCGAGGTTAATACCTCTTTCCCGGATGCAGACTCTTATAAGGGAAGCCATGCCCGGGTTCAGACGATGCTGGCCGAAGAGCTGCCCATGATCCCGCTGTATTGGCGCTTATCTTTGAGCGCGGCCCGTCCTGATATTTGCACAGGGACCTGGACACAAAACTTGAATGCGCTAGAATCCCTGAATTATGGCATAGATTGTAGTGATATTTTGCCTTGATTCAGAGCTAAATGCTGTTGTGCTTTGACATATTGTTTGGACTGTGGTTATAATTATTCGCTTGCCGTCCAATAATAGTTGGACAGTGCGGTTTTTTCATTAGCAATGATTATTAATCTACTGGATACCCTTCACGTTTGGAGGTAGAAATATTGGATAATAGAGAAGTTATTCTGGACATTAAGAATTTGCGTACGCATTTTGACACGCAAGATGGCGTCGTACATGCCGTAAACGGAATTACCTATTCGCTGCGCGCGGGGGAAACACTGGGTATTGTTGGTGAAAGCGGCTGTGGAAAGAGTGTATCGATGCTTTCTGTGATGCGCTTGCTTCCCATCCCACCAGCCCATATATATTCCGATGAAATTAATTTCTTAGGCAAAGATATCTCAAAACTTCCTGAATCCGAGATGCGGGATATTCGCGGCAGCGAGATCGCGATGATCTTTCAGGACCCAATGACCTCATTGAATCCTGTTCTGACGATTGGCTTCCAATTAAAAGAACCCTTGATAAAACATATGGGGATGACGGATGAAGAAGCTGCAACTCGAGCTGCAGAACTGCTGGATTGGGTTGGAATTCCCGATGCCAGAAAACGCCTGGATGATTATCCTCATCAATTCTCCGGTGGTATGCGCCAGCGTGCGATGATCGCGATGGGACTGTCATGCAACCCCACGCTGCTGATTGCAGACGAACCAACCACAGCCTTGGATGTGACCATCCAGGCCCAGCTTGTTGATCTGGTGAAAACCCTGCAGCGTGAACTAGGCATGGCTTTGATCTGGATCACGCACGATTTGGGTGTTGTTGCTGGATTGGCCGAACGCGTAGTTGTTATGTATGCCGGTTTTGTGGTTGAAGATGCCCTGGTCGATGACCTTTATCACAACCCCCGACACCCCTATACTTTTTCATTGTTGAAATCACTCCCCAGCGTTGATGGGGATATTGCCGAAGAACTTGAGACCATTGAGGGCCTGCCTCCCGATTTGCTGGGTTTACCCCAGGGCTGCCCTTTTGCCCCGCGCTGTGATTTTGTGAAAGATAAATGCCGTCAAGAAAACCCCCTGCTGGTAGAGTTTAGCCCGAATCATAACGTGGCTTGCTGGGTAGATATAGAAACAGGTGAGCTTCGATGAGCCAAGAAAAAGTACTGCTTCGAGTAGAGAATCTTAAAAAACATTTCCCCATTACCAGTGGTTTGATCTTTCAAAAACAAATTGGTGCGGTTCAGGCGGTGGATGATATTTCCTTTACCATACATAAAGGCGAGACGCTGGGTCTGGTTGGGGAAAGCGGCTGTGGAAAATCCACGACCGGACGTACGATCCTCCAATTACATGAACCGACCTCGGGTAAGGTCTTTTATAATGATGCAGATCTGACCACTTTGTCGGCCGCCGAAATGCGAGAGCTGCGCCGCAATATTCAGATTATTTTCCAAGATCCTTATGCCTCGCTTAACCCTCGTATGACCGTTGGCAGCATTATTGGTGAGCCGCTGGATGTACACAATGTTGGCAACTCAAAAGAACGGCGAGCTCGAGTAGAGGAACTGCTTCGCCTGGTCGGGTTAAACCCCTTCTTTATTAACCGCTACCCCCACGAATTTTCTGGCGGTCAGCGGCAGCGCATTGGTATTGCACGCGCCTTGGCACTGAATCCGGATTTCATCGTATGCGATGAGCCGATTTCAGCCTTGGACGTATCTATCCAGGCTCAGGTTGTCAACTTGCTGGGCGAGCTCCAGGAAGAATTTGGCCTGACCTATCTTTTCATCGCCCACGATTTAAGCATGGTGCGACATATTTCGGATCGCATTGCGGTTATGTATTTAGGGAAACTGGTAGAGCTATGCGGACGTGATGAGTTGTTTGCTAACACGCTGCATCCTTATTCGCAAGCCTTATTATCTGCTGTGCCTACCCATGACCCGGCAAAAGAACGAGAACGCAAGCGTATTATCTTAGAAGGTGATGTCCCCAGTCCTTCGAATCCCCCATCGGGCTGCCGTTTCCATACCCGCTGCCCGATCGCTGAGGACATTTGTAAAGAAAAACTCCCCGAATGGCGAGAGGTTAAATCTGACCATTGGGTTGCCTGTCACTTAGTATAACGTCATCCAAACATCGAAAGGCAACTGTCTGGTTTCTATCGCCAAATTTTTATAAGAAGGAGGTGATGCCTAAAACCAAGTCAACCTGATTTACCTTACGTACCAAGTAAGATCTAACGTTAGATTCTTTTACCAGAGAAGGAGAAGAAAATTATTATGAAGATCAGAAAAACCCTAATGTCAGTCTTCGCTGTATTGATCATCAGCAGCATTGTGCTGGCCGCCTGTGCAGCTCCCGAACCCGAGGTCGTTATTGAGACCGTTGTGGTTACGGAAACTGAAACTGAGACCATTGTTGAGACCGTTGAAGTTGTGGTTGAGGCAGAGCCTGAAGTAGATTACGGCCCAGTTACATTCCACGGCTATTCAACAACTGACGTCCCCACCATGGATCCTCAGCTTGGTGAAGATGTTGTTTCGATTAACTACATCGAGCAGCTCTTTGTCCACCTGACCAACTATGACCTCGATACCGCCGCGATCGTTCCCGAAGCTGCAACAGCCTGGGACATCAGTGAAGATGGTTTGACCTATACCTTCACGATTCGCACCGATATTCCTTGGGTGAAATACAACACCTTCACCGGTGAGACCATCCAGGAAGTTGACGAAGAGGGCACCCCCCGTTTCGTGACTGCTCACGACTTCGAATTCGGTATCAAGCGCGCTTGTAACCCCAACACCGGTTCATACTACAGCAGCATCGCCGCTCCCAACATTGTTGGTTGTGAAGATGTTCTTTATTACGAACTTGGCGATGATGAAGAAGATGTTCCTGCGGAAATGTATGATGCCATCGGTGTCACCGCTACTGACGATGCCACTTTGGTTATCGAGCTGCCTTTCCCCGCTGCTTACTTCCTCTCCATGACCCCCATGTGGACCATTACAGCTACTCCCTCCTGGGCTATCGAAGCTCACGGTGACCAGTGGATTGAACCTGGCAACATTGTGACCAATGGCCGCTATGTTTTGGAAGACTGGGTCCACGGCGTTGGCCGTTCCGTTATCCGCAACCCCCTGATGCCTGCTGACATGCATGGCGGCGGCAACATTGAGCGCTTCGTAACTAACGTTGTGCCCGATGGCACCACCGGTTATGCCCTCTGGCTGAACGGCGAAGTTGAGACCTCCGGTATTCCTGATGCCGAGTTGGAAGCTCACTTAGCTGAATTTGCTGACGAAACTGTCCAGATCCCCGATTTGGCCGTCTTCTACATCGCTTTCCGTATGACCAAGGCTCCTTTCGATAACGTTCACGTACGCCGCGCCTTCAGCGCCGCCTTCGATCGCCAGACTTTTGTCGATGAAGTACGCCAAGGCCAAGGTCTGCCCATGAGCCACTTTGCTCCTCCAGGAATCTTCGGCGCTCCCCCCATCAACGAAGTTGGTGTTGGCTACAACGTCGAATACGCCCAAGAGCAGCTTGCTCTGGCCGGCTATCCTAATTGCGAAGGCTTCCCTCAGGTTTCCCTCTTGGGTTACAGCGGCCAATCCACTTTGAACTGGATTGAGTTTGCTCAGGCCAATTGGTCCGAGAACCTGGGCTGCAGCCCAGACTTGATCACCATCGAGCAGCAGTCCTTCGGCGAGCTTTTGGCTACCACCAAAGCTGATGACGCTGAAGCACCCAACATGTGGACCCTTGGTTGGGGCCCCGACTATGCTGACGAGAACAACTGGGTCGGCGATGTGTTGAGCTGCGAAACCGCATTACGCATGAAGCGTGAATGTAACGAAATCGATGAGAAGATCCAGCTCGCCCGCACCTCCACGGATCCTGCCGAACGTATTGCTCTTTACGCCGAGATTGAAGATATGTTCTTCGGCGAAGAAGGCGAGTTCCCCTTCTTCCCCATCTTCCTGCGCATTGCTTACGTTGCTGAGCACTCCTGGTTGACCCGCACCCCCGCACTCTTCGGTGGAGACCAATGGTACACCTGGAATCTTGACCAAGCCGCCCAAATGGCTGCCCAAGAGTAAGCGATTCAATCTTTGTTGATTGAACGAAAATGAACACTTTTTTGGGGAGCGGCTCATGCCGCTCCCCAAAATTTGAAAAACAAGTATTAGCGTAAGATTTACGACCTTGAATACACCATCACCCAGATGGGAGGTATTATGACCAAGTTTATTATCCGCCGTTTGTTAATGGCCATCCCGGTAATTTTCCTGATGATTCTGGCAACCTTTGTGCTGGTTCATGCCATGCCGGGCGGTCCTTTTGATGCTATTGGCCAACGGGCCATGCCGGAACATATCCGCAACCTTCTCGAAAGGCGCTACGGGCTTGACAAGCCGCTATACGAGCAATTTTTTACTTATTTATTTAATGTCATCAAGGGCGATTTCGGTCCCCTTTTCCGGCAACCTTCACAGACGGTCAATGATATTATTGCCCAGACTTTCCCGGTTTCGATCCAGCTTGGATTGATGGCGGTTACGGTGGCTTTTGCGCTTGGTATTCCGCTGGGTATTATCGCGGCACTCAACCATAATACCGCAGTGGATTATGTAACCACGTTCCTGGCGGTTTTGAGTGTTTCGGTCCCCGCATTAGTATTAGGTCCGGTGCTGATTTATACATTTGGGGTGAATTTAAAATGGCTGCCGATTGCCTTCTGGGGCGCTGACCCACCCTTTATTTGGGGTTTCTTGCCCAAACCCACACTGGAATTTTTTCGTCATGCGGCGATGCCGGTTTTCTCGATTGGTACCGGCGGAGCAGCGGGGATTGCCCGTTTGACGCGGGCCGGCTTGCTGGATGTGCTCTCTTCTGATTATATCCGCACAGCGCGTGCCAAGGGTTTGAAAGAGCGAATCGTGATTGTTGTGCACGCTTTGAAAAATTCCCTGATTCCTGTGGCGACGATTATTGGCCCCTTGTTGGCAGGTGCGGTTACCGGTAGTTTTATCACCGAGCAAATTTTCGCCCTCAACGGCATGGGGCGCCGCTTTGTGAACAGCATTGGCGCCCGTGAGTACTTCCTGCAAACCAGTTTGGTATTGATCTATGGTATTTTGCTGATCTTGGGCAACTTGTTTGTGGATATTCTTTATGCTTGGTTAGACCCGCGCATTCGCTACGATTAGGCTAGGAAATTAACATGACGGCAGAAAAACAAATACAAGAACTTACGAATGAAAAAGAAATCGGTAAAGGCCGCAGCCCGATGCAGGATGCCCTGCGGGAATTCCGGCGCAATAAAATTGCGGTTGGCGGGATGATCTTTGTCGGTATTGTGATCTTTATTGCGATTGCGGCCCCGATCTTTGCTCCTTACAGCTTTGAGACCCAAAATTTACGGAATAACCGTGCTAAACCGATGGAAGGTTATGACGTTATGGTTACCTATGCCGAGGAAAAATGTCATTGGTACGATACCCCGATGGAATGGGGCTGCACCGTTTTCATCGCTGGGTCCGATGCGCTGGGGCGTGATCTATGGAGCCGCATTATTTACGGCGCCCGAATTTCCCTGGCAGTGGCGTTAGTAGCAGCAACGGTCAGTTTGATCATCGGGCTAATTTATGGCACGATCTCTGGGTTTGCGGGCGGCAAAGTGGATAACTTCATGATGCGAATCGTGGACTTTCTCTACGCCATCCCCTTACTGCCGATCATTATTCTAATGACAGTTTATTTTGATGCTGTTGGTCGTCAAGGTTCGGACAGCGCCCTGATGACGGCCGTATTAGATATTAATAGACAAATGGGCGGATTATTCTTCCTCTTCATTGCCATTGGGGCTTTGAACTGGATTGGTATGGCTCGCCTGGCTCGTGGACAGGTGCTTTCCTATAAAAACAAGGAATTTGTAGAAGCCGCGCAGGCCATTGGGGCCAGCCGCGGTCATATTATTTTTAAACACCTGATTCCCAACGTCCTAGGGCCGCTATTGATTGCAGAATCGATGGCTATTCCGGGTTATATATTCCTGGAAGCGGCTTTGAGTTTTATTGGTCTGGGTGTTGATCCGCCCACCCCGAGCTGGGGTGCGATGATCAACGAAGGCTATTCCGGCATTCGCTCGAATGCGCATCTGGTGTTATTC
Source organism: Chloroflexota bacterium (assembly GCA_039714275.1). Classification (GTDB taxonomy): domain Bacteria; phylum Chloroflexota; class Anaerolineae; order Anaerolineales; family UBA11858; genus JBDLJO01. The sequence goes on from JBDLJO010000096.1 coordinate 7,750, forward strand.
CCCGGTATTGCTTTATCAATTTTGACCCTGGCATTCAACTTTATGGGCGATGGGCTGCGTGATGCTTTCGATACCCGCCTGCGAGGAAGAAAATAATCGCTATGAAAAAACAAAAATCACTTTTATTGATCTGGTTAGTACTCGGCGTACTGCTGACCTTTTCCCTGGCCTGCGCCCAATCGGGCGAGATCCTGACCGAGGCTGAAGCTACAGCACGCGCGATACCTACTGCTGCGCCCACGCTAGCCGCCATGGCCGGGGATTCGATGTTTGAACGCGGTGATGAGGTCGAACTTATTAGCGAAGGCTTCCTGGTGGCTATATATCAAAATGCAGGCGACCGAACGGCCTTTTCTCATGCGGCGCGTGGTGATTCCGGCACCATCCTGGGTGCGGAAATGGTAGATGATCAGCTTTGGTATCAAGTAGAGAGTGTCGGCGGCACCGGTTGGGTGCAAAGTGCATCAGTGAAGTCGGTTGGCGGTGAGACCGTTGATGGCCTTTGGGTGCCTGGTACGACCCTTTATACCAACAGCAAAGGTTATTTAACCAACCTGGTCGATGCCCCGGGCAGCATTCATATGATTGCGGGACAAGAACGCGGCGTAGCTGTGACAGTCCTTGAGGCGGTCGTTTTTGAAGACGACAATTGGTACCTGGTTGATTCTCCAACCGGGCAAGGCTGGACAACGCAGGAAAATCTCTCTCTGGAGAAGCCTGAGTAAGTCAGCACAAAATAAAATAGTTAATCATAACTGGGAGGCCGCGGCAGGAGATGCTGAGCCTCCCAGTTTTTTGCTCTATATGAAGGGTTCAAGGATTATGAAAACGAAAATAAATCGCGGGTTAATCATTATTCTGGGGTTGTTAATTGTGCTGCTTTCAACTGCTTGCAGCGCAGCGCCGGATGAACATATCTGGCTGAAGTCTCCTGGCTGGAGTCGAGCTCTTTTCCTGGGCACGACGGCATTTAGCGATTCCTTACCGCTGGCTTTGGATGAAGATGGCAGTGTTTATACATTAATGACTGAAAAAGATGAGCTAAGCGGCGAAACATACTTCCGTGTACTGGCCCTAGACCGGGCTGCTGATATGCTCTGGGAACGCACCCTGTCTGACCATCCCCTCCAACAACCAGATAACCCAAAATTGATCACTGTAGATCGAGGATTACAGCTTTTCTGGATTGATGGTGAACAGCTCTATACCCTGCTCTTGCAGTCCGATGGTTCAGCTCAAGGTGATCCGGTTTTGCTTTCTGAGGATAA
>JBDLJO010000097.1:0-8982 GCA_039714275.1 Chloroflexota bacterium
AACAGCGATGAAGCGATTGTGGCTTTAATGGCCCGACATATCTTGAGCGGGGAGCACCCCCTCTTTTTTTATGGCCAGGCCTACATGGGCAGTCTAGATGCTTATCTTGTAGCGATAGGTTTTTGGATCTTTGGGCAGCACATTTGGGTGATCAGAGTTGTGCAAGGATTTTTATATCTAGGCGTACTGTGGAGCACCGTAAAACTAGCCGAAGTTGCATTGAATTCACGAAGGGTTGGGACATTATCTGCTCTGCTTTTAGCCTTGCCAAATGTGACGATGACTCTTTACACTTCCGCGACCTTAGGGGGGTATAACGAAGCTTTATTATTAGGTAACCTGATTATTATTCTTGGATTAAAAATTCTCAGAAAGATTGAGTCTGAGCAAAAGATTGCATACAAATATTGGCTAGGGTGGGGTTTTCTCGTTGGTTTGGGTTTCTGGGCTTTTGGTTTATCGCTGGTTTACAGCATCCCTATGGGTGTTTTTCTGATTTGGGGTTGGGTGAAAAATAGGGAATTTTCTGGGGTCCAGGCTATTCGCGAAGCTGGAATTGTGCTGATGGGCGGCGTCATTGGATCACTGCCTTGGTGGTTGTTTGCTGTACAGCAGGGTATCCAGCAGTTATTGCGTGAATTAACGGGCAGCGCGATAGCTAACACTAACGCAGTTTCTTCTTGGATGCAGCCTTTCCAGCGCTTTCTATATCTAATTGTTTTTGGAGGGACCGCTATTTTTGGAATTCGCCCACCTTGGACCGTGCAATGGCTGGGACTTCCTCTGCTGCCTTTTGTGTTGGCATTTTGGCTGTGGGTAATTTACGCCTTGCCTGGATATTTTCGTAAGAAAAACAATGTTGGTCGTCGTGTTCTTCTCGGGATAGTATTTGCCCTGAGTGTAGGTTTTTTATTGACCCCCTTTGGTGATGACCCATCAGGGCGTTATTTTATTCCGATGATGATACCGATGACATTATTTGCATCAGAAGCAATTTTATCTCTTGGTAAGCGCAATCCGCGCTGGATTTGGGGAATAACCTTATTATTGATCAGTTATAACCTGGTAGGAATAGTACAAAGCTCACGGCGATATCCTCCAGGAATCACAACCCAATTTGACGTAGTTGCTCAGGTGGATCACCGTTACGATGAAGCGCTGATTGCTTTTTTAACTGAGCAAGGTGAAATGTATGGTTATACAAATTATTGGGTTTCCTATCCACTGGCTTTTATATCGAATGAAAAAATAATTTTTACACCGAGATTGCCCTATCATTTGGACTTTCGTTATACAATTCGAGATGATCGCTACGCCCCTTATGATGATTTGGTTGCAGGTGCGCCGCGAGCAGCTTTTATCACAACCCATCATGAGCCACTCAACGCTTATTTGCGGGAAGAATTAAAAGCATTGCATGTAACTTGGCAGGAAACCAAAATAGGCGATTTTCATATTTTTTATCACTTATCTGAGAAACTTGTGCCAGAGCAGCTTGGATTAGGTCAAACAACAGGTTCAATGACATTTAAAGAAAGTGATTTTGATACTCCCTAATGAATTAAGGTAATATCATTGAATACAAAAAATGGTGATCAAGATTACCTTTTCAAGTGTCATGGAAGTGATTGGTCTGGCAATTGATTCGGTGTGTTGTTTATAGGAGAAGAATTGGAAAATTTGTTTAAACCTATTAAGATATTGGGCGTTGTTCTATTGTTGACAATTTTGATCGCAGGGTTACTGCTTGTTAACTATCAATATTTTGTAGGACATGCTGATGTTGATGAATTCCGTGATCACTGGGATGCTGCCCGGGCGTTTCTTGTTGGTGATAAAAATCCGTTTAGTGAAATAGCAGCTTCGCCCATCCAGCCAATGACTATTGAAGGTCAGGATGAATTATTCGCTGCTAATTCGAGGATGGTTGCACCAATTTATGCTGAGCTGTTATTTATCCCTTTCGCACTGATTGAAAACTATCTCACAGCACGGGTTGCATGGATGCTGGTTTTGGAGCTGTCTATCATGGCTGCGGTTTGGTTTAGTTTTCAAATTTTGGATTGGCATCCAAAACCGCTGCTATTTTCAACCTTCCTTGTCTTTTCTACTTTGTGGTTCCCTTCAGTTCAATCCGTGACTAAAGGCAGCCTCACGATAATTGCGTTTTTTTTGTTGATTGCCGCATTGTCAGCAATTCGCGCTCATCGAGATGATTTGGCTGGTATTTTTATGGCTTTATCTACAATACATCCGCAAACTATGTTTTTAATGATTATTCTTTTGATCTTATGGGCTTTATTTCAGCGGCGAATGCAGTTCCTATTATGGTTTTTCGGCGCAGGGATGGCTTTGATTCTTCTTGGCATGCTGCTGATCCCATCCTGGCCTCTTCAATATATGGGTGCCCTGCTGAGCCATTTTAGAAGTGGCCCGTTATCTACAATTCATGCTTCATTGATTGCCTGGTTACCAGGGATTGGCCATAATTTTGGTAAACTAATTGAAATTCTGGTTATGATAGCTTTGGTTTGGGGCTGGTGGATGGCCAGGATGCAGCGATATCGAGTGCTAGTTTGGGCAGCTTGTATAACAATTATCCTTACATTGTGGATGACCAGTTTCAATGATTTGAGCATGCTGGTCATGTTGCTTATTGTTTTTGCACTGATTTTTTCGGTTTGGGTAGGTCGCTGGCCGCAGTTTGGCCCCTGGGCTGCCATAATTGGTATGTTTATCCTGACGGTAGGCAGTTGGCTATTTTTCTCCCAAAACACAGAAATGAGTCTGCAAATGTATTCGATATTTATCTTCCTGCCGGTTTTTCTTTTAATTGCGATGAAATGGGTGCAGTGGTGGTATTTGCGCTTTCCTGTAATCCAATAGCCGGACTATTTAAAATTGATTAGTTTGTGAACATGACTTGTCTGCAATGAGTCCTTCCTTAAAAAGATCCCAATGTAAGGATATTCAACAATGACTTTTCGACGATTACTAATGCTCTTTATCATTGGTTTCGGCATCGCCTGGATTGTTAGTACTTTCCAAGATTCTCCCGGTTACATGGACGCGGACTATTATTATGTAACCGGGTTGCACTTGGCAAAGGGGTTTGGATTTAGCGAACCATTTTTATGGAATTTCATGGACAGCCCAGCCGGCTTACCACATCCATCCCACGCTTATTGGATGCCGCTGACCTCAATGCTTGCGGCTGTTGGAATGTTTATTACTAAAAATTATCAATTCGCATCGGCTCAACTGGGATTTATTTTCTTAGCCGGTTTTTTACCCCCCTTAACGGCAGCGCTTTCCTTTGCTCTCAACAATGACAAGACTTGGTCAACTTGGGCAGGATTATTGGCGGCATTCTCTGGTTTCTATCTGGCCTATCTTCCAACTACAGATTCTTTTATCATCTACATGCTGCTTGGCGCAATTTATTTTCTCGTTTTAATAAAGGTTACAGATTTTCGGTACAGCAGTATTTATTTAGGATTTTTGGCCGGAATGATGCATCTAACCCGTGCAGATGGACTGATTTGGCTTTTGATCGCTATATCCATTGCTGTTAGCAGATCTCGGAAAGATTTAAAGAAATTGATTTTATCTAACTTGCTTACACTAAGCGGCTATCTTTTAGTTATGCTCCCTTGGTTGCTGCGAAATCAATTGGTTTTTGGAACGATGCTTTCTCCAGGTGGGGCTAAAGCTTTTTGGTTCACAACCTATGATGATTTATACTCATATCCTAGTGGACTGGTTACTATTTCGAGATGGTGGTCAACCGGGTTGGGGGAGATTATCCAATCACGTTTTTGGGCGTTAGGGCAAAATTTGCAAACTGCCATTGGCGTACAGGGAGGAATTTTCTTGGCTCCCCTTATTATGCTCGGTGCGTGGCGTTCACGAGAGAATGCTGGTGTACGCTGGGGTATCATCACTTGGTTAATATCGCTTGGTGTAATGACAGTTGTTTTTCCTTTTGCTGGAGCACGAGGAGGGTTTTTTCATTCAGGCGCAGCTTTACAGGCCTTGATGTGGGCCTTGGTTCCCGAAGGTTTGAGATCATTTCTAAGGTGGGGGCAGCAAGTTCGCAGCTGGCAGAAAAATCAAGCAAAAACATTTTTTAAGATAGCAATTATTTGTTTCGCGATGATATTTTCACTTTTCCTTGGATATAATCGGATTATTGGAGATAGTTTGGTAAATCCAGAATGGAATCGCCAATATGAAAAATATACGCATATCGAAAGCGCTTTGCAGGAAATGGGTGCGGATTCAAATGATGTTGTGATGGTGAATAATCCTCCGGGCTTTTTTGCCGCCTCGGCAAGACCCAGCGTAGCCATCCCAAATGGAGATATTGAAACCTCGTTGAATGTCGCTAGGCGTTATGAGATTGATTACATATTGCTAGAATTTAACCATCCCAATGGATTGGATCAGCTGTACGAAAAACCCATTGATTTCCCAGGCTTAAGATATATCTGGAGCGATGGGGATACACACATCTTCGCTGTAGAATCATCACCATAGTTATCGTTAAAATCACATGCATGGACTGCGCTTATGACTCGCCGCACAATTTCAATCTTAGGAATCATTTCTGCCCTTTCACTGACGGCTTACTTGCTGACCAGCTATTATTTTTATCGTATTGGATTTCCCCTTGATGACGCCTGGATTCATCAAGCTTATGCTCGCAATCTTGCACTGAATCACGAATGGGCGTTTATTTCAGGCATACCTTCTGCTGGCTCCACAGGTCCCTTGTGGGCGGGGTTATTGGCTGTGGGATATTTGCTAAAAGCGGCACCATATTTTTGGACATTTTTGCTGGGTTGGTTTACGCTTTGGGGAATCGGAGTTCTTGGTGCAGCCATTTTTTCAATCCTCGCACCCCGGAGTACCGACAAAATGATTTGGGCAGGCTTGCTGTTGATTTTGGAATGGCATCTTGTATGGGCTGCTGCTTCCGGCATGGAAACACTGATTTTTGCCCTTCTTGGATTAGCTGTGTTGGGTGCCCTGACGTATATTGAGCATCGAAAAATTAAGGGGCAAATCAAACAGTGGGTGAGTATAGGGGCACTGATTGGCATAAGCATTTGGCTGCGCCCAGGTGGAATTACGTTATTAGGTCCAGCGCTGGCAACGATACTATTTTCATCAAATATTTTTAGAAAGAAAATTCGCCGCTTGAGTTCATTGTTGGTCGGATTTTCTATGGTATTTTTCCCGTATTTGTTATTTAACCGTATTATCGCCAATGCTTGGTGGCCAAACACTTTTTATGCGAAACAAGCTGAATATGCTTTTCTTCAAAGTATCCCTTTATGGAAGCGATTCCTCGAATTAGGGGTCATCCCGCTTGTTGGTGTTGGGATAACTTTATTGCCGGGTATGGGCATCCTTCTAAAGAATGCCGTGGAGAAAAAACGATTATCCATTATATTTGGAAGTATTTGGGCGGCAGGGTATTTGGGTTTATACGTTTGGCGGTTACCGGTGACCTACCAACATGGTCGCTATTTGATACCCATGATGCCGATCTTTTTTGTGTGGAGTTTTGCTGGGTTTGCTTTATATTTAGAAAATATAACTTCAAACCAAATTCGGCGCATCATCAAAAAAAGCTGGGCGCTGTTAAACATTTGTGTTCTATTGGCTTTTTGGTGGCTGGGAGCGCTGGCTTATGCTCGTGATGTTGCAGTGATTGAAACCGAAATGGTTGCTGTTGCACACTGGGTTGAACAAAATCTTGAAGCTGATGTAGTGATTGCTGCTCATGATATTGGAGCGCTTGGATATTTTGCAGAGCGCCCAATATTGGATTTGGCTGGCCTAATCTCTCCTGATGTGATTTCCTTTATACGTGATGAGGCTGCCTTAGATGATTATCTTGATCGCCAAGGTGCAGCTTATCTTATTACATTTCCAAATTGGTACCCAAAACTACGGGAATCTGCTACTTTAGTTTTTCAAACGCAAGGATACATAAGCCCTCAGCTTGGTGGAGAGAATATGGCAGTATATATATGGAATCATCCGTAGGTTTATTTGCTGGTATAGTACTCCTGTGCTATACTCGATTAAGGAGCTGAAGGTCAGAGCGCAATTATGACGAGTATAACAATTACTGTAGTTGATGATCATCCATTATTTCGCCAGGGTGTAGTTAATTGTGTGTCTTTAGACCCAAAGTTTGATATTGTAGGGGAGGCTTCCAATGGTAATGATGCATTAACCATAATAAGGGAGAAAAAGCCTCAGGTGGTTGTTTTAGACATCAATTTGCCGGATACGAGTGGTTTACAAATTGCGCATATAGTAAGGCAGGAGGGCTTGCCATCACGAATTATTTTAGTGACGGCTTACGATGATCTTGAACAAAAAGTTCACGCAATGAGATCAGGTGCTTTTGCTTACTGTACCAAAGACATAAATCCAGAAGAGCTAATTGCTAACGTGTATCATGTTTTGGCTGGAAAATATGTCGTTAATGGGAAGGTCCTTGTTGAGGATGAAATTGAAAGTTTGCTTAATGAACTCTCATCTGGCATCTTCCGAGACTCAGGTGATTCCATACGCCCGCTTTCAAGACGTGAAACGGAAGTGTTATCTCACGTTGCACAAGGGATGAGCAACAAAGAAATTGCCATCTTATTAGAAATCAGTTATCAAACTGTGAAAAACCATGTTACGGCAATTTTACAAAAGCTGAGTGTGAAAGACCGAACGCAAGCAGCGGTTTATGCTTTGCGGAGAGGTTGGTTTCGGCTGAATGATTAGGTATTGATGGGTTATTTATTTATTTTTACTATTTTTTAGTGGATAGCATAGAATTTTGAGATATTGATTTTATAAATTTCTCTCAATTGCTAGGAGAAAAAAATATGGCATTTACGGATATGCAACAAACTGCTGTGAGTGGTTGGGATACGTTGCAAGATGAAATTAGTACAGAAATTAAAAAGATTGAACGCCGTTTGCGAGACAATAATAAAAAACTTGAGCAAAGCCGAGCTGAAGTCGCAAAATTAGCTCAGCGTAACACAAGAATTTCTACTCAGATTCAGAAAATTAATAACCAATCGGATGCTAAATCTAATCAAGAAATAACCACAATTTATGACGATGCCCTGAATACACAGCAGCGTTTGTTTGTAGTTCGTGGTCAAGTTGAAAAACTTCAAAGTGATAAAGATAACTTGGAGAGCCATAAAATTACATTGGACCATTTACATTCCGCATTTGTTGAAGGAATTAATAATATTTCTGACCAAGGCGCAGCTCCAGGTTCAGCCTTTACTACAATTGAAGCCATTATTCAAGCGCAGGAGGCCGAAAGACAGCGACTTTCAAAACAGATGCATGATGGCCCAGCACAAGCCCTCTCTAATTTTGTTTTGCAGACAGAGATAGCATTACGTCTTTTCGATGTGGATCAAGAAAAAGCTCGAGAAGAATTATTAGACTTAAAAAATTCCGCAACCTCAGCATTTCAACAAGTGCGCCAATTTATTTTTGAGCTGCGTCCCATGATGTTAGACGATCTTGGCTTGGTGCCAACCCTGAAACGCTACATAGAAGAAGCTAAAGAGCAAACCAAAATTCAAATCAATCTTTCGGTTACCGGAATTGAACGACGGCTAGAATCTTCTATTGAGGTGGTTGTTTTTAGGGCTGTTCAAGAATTATTGGGATTTGCTCATCGTCATAGTCAAGCTGGGCAAGTAAAAGTTCACGTTGATATTTCTAATACAAATGTAAAAGTAAACGTGGAAGATAATGGGAAAGGTTTTGAAGGTGATGCAATCTTTGAAGTAGGCGGCCTAGCTGTTAAAGCGATTAAAGATCGTGTTGAAATGTTAGGTGGAAATATGGAAGTCGATAGTGATCCCGGGCGTGGTGCTCTAATCGCATTTCAAATTCCAGTTGATACCGCTGAAATTACTGCTGATGGAAATAAATAGTACCCGCACCTAATTTCCTCACGCTAGTCGCACTTGTTTTGTTTTTCTTGTTAATGAGTATCTCATTCTTTGGGTTTGGCTTAGAATAATTAGTAACTATGTGACTTGCGGTTTGGGTTTTATTAGCAATAATACCTTTGCAGATTTGTTAGGAGTTAGGCTTGCATTTTAGTTGAATATTGTCTATAATGACTTCAGCTTTATTATTCAATAAAGTGAATCTCACAAAAAGGAGGATGATACCATGTTATTTGCACCAAAAGAAAAAGGCCAAGGTCTCGTAGAGTACGCATTGATACTTGTTTTAGTAGCCATAGTTGTGATTGTCATTCTTTCTCTACTTGGTCCAGCCATCGGCGATGTCTTTAGCGAAATTATGGATGCCATTTAATTATTTATAATTAATGTCTAAAGATATAAAAATAAAGCCCTGCTTTAGAGCAGGGCTTTATTCATAAATAGCACTTTGTATACCTTAGCAAAAGAAAAATTAACTATAGGCCATAATGATTTAGTCTAGCAAATATACTTGTTTTCAGGTAGACTTAACAAAGTAATTAGTTTGCGCTATTTTGCTCATGGTTGTATCTGCAATAGAAATAAAAAAAAGTATTTTGAAAAACCGAATCTAACCTGTTGATTGGGAGGCTCTTATGCGTCGTGGACGAATCTTTTTCTATCTTGCTTTTATTATTATCGTGGGACTTGTTGCCGCCTTTATGATTTGGCAGCGATTCCTTCAACCGCCAGCAGATGGAACTGCAGTTGACGGCGGTTCTATTCCAGCCCAGGAAGTTGCTGATCTTGTTGATGTAGTTGTTGTTGCACAGCAAGTTCCTCGAGGAACGATTTTGAATGAAACCATGCTGGGTATGATACAGGTACCTCGCAAAACTTTCATTGAAGGATGGTTCCGAGAATATGCGGAAGTCGTTGATCGACGTGCAAAATTCGATCTGGGACCGGGAGAAATCCTGGCCGCAACTATGTTAGTTGATTCCGC
>JBDLJO010000098.1:0-8638 GCA_039714275.1 Chloroflexota bacterium
GTAGCCGTGAAAGGGGCGCCCGACATTGTTCTGGAAAAATGCAGTCATTACCAAGATCGCAACGATCAGGCCGTTCCTTTAGATGATGAGCAGCGCCGCAGAATCTTAGCAGCCAATGATGCGATGACCCAAGAAGCGCTGCGAGTATTGGGCGCTGCATACCGGGTTGCAGGGCAAATGAATGAAGAGACCGATGTTGAGGCGCGTTCGGATGAGCTTGAGAGAGGATTGATCTTTGTCGGTCTGATCGGCATGATTGATCCAGCGCGCCCGGAGGTTCCCCAAGCCTTATCTACAGCTCGCAAAGCGGGCATCCGCACGGTGATGATCACCGGGGATTATCCCAACACTGCCCGGGCAATTGCTGAAGATATAGGGCTGATGCAGTCTGGACCGGATGTATTGACCGGGGTAGAAATTGAAGCACTTTCCGATGAAGCGCTGCAATCAAAGGTGACTGTAACGGATGTCTTTGCCCGTGTTTCTCCGGAGCATAAAATGCGTGTGGTCAACGCATTGAGAGCCAATGGCGAAGTGGTTGCGATGACCGGTGACGGCGTAAATGATGCTCCTTCCATCAAGCAAGCTGATATTGGTGTGGCTATGGGGATCACCGGTACAGATGTAACCAAAGAGACCGCCGACATGGTGCTAACGGATGACAACTACGCCAGCATTGTCTCGGCAGTAGAGCAAGGGCGCGTGATCTACAGCAATATCCGAAAATTTGTATATTATCTGATCTCCTGCAATTTAGCTGAGATCGCGATCATCTTTATCGCAACGTTAATGGGTAAGCCTTCACCGCTGACAGCAATTCAATTACTTTGGCTCAACTTGATCACGGATGGTGCACCCGCACTGGCACTGGGTGTTGAAAAAGGTGATCCTGATATTATGGACCGCCCGCCCCGCTCTCCATCAGAACCGATCATCAATCAGAGGATGCGAACAGGCATTATCATCCAAACGATTGCCATTACAGCCATCACGCTGACGGCATATCTTTGGGGTTTGAAGATGCATCCCGAAACCCAGGCGCTTGCCAGGACAATGGCCTTTGTAGCGCTGTCGTTTTCTGAGCTGCTGCGAGCTTTCACAGCACGATCGGAGTTTTTCCCGATCCTTAAAGTTGGCCTATTCAACAACCGCAGCATGAACTGGGCTGTGATATCGTCACTCGTGCTGCTGCTGGCGGTGATCTATGTGCCTTTCTTACAAGTAATTTTCAGCACAACCACGCTGGGCTGGGAGCATTGGCAAGTCTTGTTACCGCTGCTGTTCATCCCTGCCTTCGCAGCTGAAGCAACAAAATCGTATTTGTCGAAAAAACTTCAAAAGGCAGCTGCCTAAATAAAAATATCCTGGCAATATTCAAGGGTTTAAATTACATCAATCACCCTGAACCACGATAAATATAAATCACAAAAAAAGGTTTGGCATAAAACACCAAACCTTTTTTGCTATCCCTTTACTATGGATTAATTCATACCTACCCGTTAGAATTAGTATGTTATTAAACTCTCTATCAATTGCATTATTCTATTTTCTATTCTAGAGGAGATACACGATGGACTTTGGTAAAGCTTTTTCGTATCCTTTTGAAGATCAGGATTGGCCGAAAAAAGTTGGCGTTGCGGCTTTAATGGTCTTGATCCCGGTGATCGGTACCCTGGCTGTAGCAGGCTGGGGGATTGCAATCACACGACGGGTGATTCGCAAAGACCCTGAGCCGCTGCCGGATTGGGCAGATTTCGGCAAGATGCTGGGTGACGGATTGAAAGTGATGGTCGTGTGGTTATTCTATTTGCTTCCCGTTATCCTGGTGCAAGTTTGTATACAAGTAGCGGTGCTGGGCAGCATGGAAACGGTTAATGATGAGACGCTTGCGACCTTACTTACGGTGGTCGTTTTCTGTATCAGCTGCCTGGTCATTATTTATGCGATGGTGATGGCTTTCATTATCCCTGCGGCGTTAGGTAATATGGCAGCTAAAGATGAACTTAAAGCTGCTTTCCGTTTTGGTGAGGTCTTTGGTCTGGTACGTAAAGAGCCGGGTGCATATGCGCTCGTATTTTTGGGCAGCCTGGCGGCCGGGTTTATTGGATCTTTGGGTATGGTGGCTTGTTTTGTGGGCGTATTCTTTACTGCAGCTTACGCCGCCACGATTAACGCACATTTGAGAGGTCAAGCCTATTTACTGGCCGCTCCAGGTCCAGGAGCAGGCAGCATTGACGCGACTGAGATCATGCCCGCTGATTTCTAAATTGTAATTAGCTTATTGAAATATCAGCATCCCGAAGGTGGATTACCTTCGGGATGTTTTTTTACTGCTGCCGTTTAATCCACGGAATGAAAAGTACCATTTTCAGGCAATATCAAGAACAATGTGCAAATGGATTGATAATTTGATCACAGGTGTCCCCGGTCATCAAATTGGATAAACCAATCTCCGAAACCACAATCCGTAAAACAACGCTAATCCTCAATAGCGAAAAAGACACCCGAAGTTTTTGAGACTTCGGGTGTCTGGATGTGTATCTCATAGACCTGACAGGTTTCCAACCAAACCTGTCAGGTCTCACGCAAGAATCACATACTGCTTCAGAAATTTATCTATCGCCCCATAAAAGTGTGCAGTGGTTTCCGGCAGACGGAACCCATGACCTTCTTCAGGGTAAAGATGGTAGACGTGAGGCACACCATTACGCTGTAAGGCAGCAACCAATGTTTCTGCTTGCTCGGGGAGGACAACTTTATCCTGCCCTCCCTGGAAAATTGCGACTGGTTTTGTGATGCGGTCAACAGCATTTATCGGCGAGCGCTGTCGATAGAGATCTGCCGCGGCCGGCAGCGGTCCCAGCAGGGAGTCGCTGTAGTGCGCTTCAAATTTATGTGTGTCCATTGCCAAGGCAAAATGATCGGCTACTGCGTAACTGCAGATTCCGGCAGCAAAGACATCTGGATAATCCTGCAGCGCTTTGAGGGCGGTAAATCCACCCGCGCTGCTGCCAATGATCACCGCTCTACCACCATCAACGAGATTTTGCTCGGTGAGGTACTGGACTCCGCTGACCACATCCTGCACATCATAAATACCCCAATTCCCCTTGAGCGCATCACGATAGGCGCGTCCGTAACCGGTGCTGCCGCGGTAATTAACTTGAAGAACGGCATAACCTCGACTGGTAAAAAACTGCACGGCAGGGTAAAACTTTGCCCCGTTCTGTGTCGTTGGACCGCTGTGTACCATTACGATGACCGGCGGAGGAGGATCATCGGCCAACAATTCAGTACCCGGCCGATAAAATAAACCGTGTGTTGTACTGCCATCGATGCTATTCCACTGGATGGGATCAGGGGGCACATAGGTCGAGGCCGGTAAATTTTCGGAGGTGGCACGACGCCAAACCCGGGTACCGTCATCAATATCCACGGTAATTACCCGGCTGGGGGTGCATCCACCCGAGGCTATCAAAGCCAGACGGGGTGCGCCTGGATGGACGGCAATTTGCTCCAGCCATGTGTAAGCATCCTCCAGCTGAATCTGATCAGATGCTCCAGATGCAATATTAATTTGCTCTAAATGTGAGAATCCGGCATGATTGCGAATGATGAAAATCTCATCACCGGTATCGCTGAAGCCGTACGTGCGAAAATCTTGAAGCCAGGCTGGCACACCGTACTCAGCCTCTCCAGTGGTCAATTGGCGGTGCTCGCCGGTGCTAAGATCGTATAGATATAAGTGCCACCATCCGGTCTGGTCAGCAATATATGTGAGATAGCGACCATTTGGAGAAAATTGAGGTTGGAAAACAGCCGTTTCAGTATCTCCTGCAATGGTGGTAATGTTTTGCAGCGTTTGACGGGTGGAATCAATATGGGCTAAATGGAGGGTAGTTCCATCCCAGGGCATTTGAGGATGGTTCCAGGCAATCCAGGCAATCTGGTCAGCGCCGGGACGCCAGCAAGGCTGCATATAGAAATCATCTCCTGCGACCACTTGCTGCGGCCAGGAACCCCCGTCGGTGTCCACAACAGCAATGCTGTCCCGTCCACCATAACTATGAATATATAGGATATGACGGCCATCAGGGGAAAGCACCGGGGATGCAGCGGCTCCAAAGGCAGGCGTGATTGGGCGGGCAAGACCTTTGTGCGTAGGCTGCTTGTAAATACGCTGTGTCTTGGCTTCAACAAAATACACATTTCCCTGACCGACGGTGAATGCACCACCACCATAACCGACACCCCCCCGGGCAGAAAAAGTGTCGTTGAGATCGCGCGGTGCATGCTTATCCGGCGCCTGAATCAAAATTGCGCCGCTGCGTGCGGGGCGATTTTCACCCCATACCAGGGTGCCGTCGTGATCCCAGGCGACATTGGCAAAAGATGTGGCACCTGCCAGGTGCGAGGGTTGAATTGGGCTAGGCCAGAGGCCAAAAGGTTGTCCTGATCTTTGGGTCATTCAATCTCCTATAAAAACCAATGGAAGATGATCGTATTTTGCAATTTATATGGAGCGGAGGAAGGATGATTGGAAGTGTTATGGGTACAATTCTACCCCATTGGGCCTTTGGTGCGGGGAAACTTTTAGCCTTGAATCTCTGTATGACGCATCGGAGCAAAAGTCATCCGATGCATGGGTGTTGGGCCAAGATCGGCTATGGACTGGCGGTGGTTTTTGGTCCCATATCCTTTATGGGAGGCAAAACCATAACCCGGATACTGCTGATCTATTTCGAGCATGAGCGCATCCCGGCTGGTTTTGGCCAATACAGAGGCGGCGGCTATGCTTAGAGACCGGGCATCCCCCTTAATCAAAGATGTTTGCGGCAGCGATAAATCGGGAATAAACAAATAATCTAACAGAAGATGCAAGGGAGGTGGCGTCAGTTTGGCAAGAGCACGCTGCGCAGCTAAACGTGTTGCTGGAACAATGCCGAGAAAATCAATTTCTTCGGCGGAAGCGAAACCCACACCAAAGGTCAAACTGAGCTCTTGAATACGCGAAACCCAAGATTCTCTCAGGGCTGGTGACATCTCTTTTGAATCACGGACACCCAGCAAATCCTGGGTGCTGTCAGCCCGAGGATTTAACATTACCGCAGCAGCAGCAACAGGACCAGCCAGCGCGCCGCGACCAGCTTCGTCAACCCCAGCAACATAATCTAACCCAGCATCCCAAATGCCGGTCTCAAATTGAAGATCAGGCGAGGGGGGAATCAGGGCAGGGTCAATCCGGGCGGGCATAGAAACCCTGTCTGGCATTGCGCAAAATTGTGAGAATATCTCTGGCCATTTGAAAAGCAGCGCGCACCGGGCTAAGTGTGCTGTTGATATCGTAATAATAAGAAATGGGGATTTCGTCTATGCGATAACCACGCAATCGCGCCAGATAGAGCAGTTCGATATCAAATGAAAAATTGGACAGTCTCTGCGTGGAAAATAGGTCTTCGGCAACCCGGGCACTAAAAACCTTAAAACCGCATTGGGTATCATTCAGTCCAAAAAGAATGGATAGTTGAATCATCGCGTTGACCAACCGTCCACCCAGGTGTCGATAATAAGGTTCATTATAGCGGACCGCGCCCGGCGCCTCACGCGATCCAATAGCAATATATTTTTCTGTATGTTCTGAGGGTAAAAATTTATTGACTTCGGCAATGGGCATGGAAAGATCAGCATCACACATAAAACGATACTGCCCGCGTGCCGTAAGCATCCCACGCCTCACAGCGCTGCCTTTACCAGGGACAGGTTCTTGGACAACAACACAATTTGAATTCTGCTGCGCGTAACCCTGGGCTATTTCCAAGGTGCGATCAGTGCTGCAGTTTTCAACAACAACAACTTCGGATGCATATTCTTGGAGATGAAGAAATGCAAGGACCTGTTCCAATGTTTGAGAGAGGCGCTTCTCTTCGTTGTGTGCAGGGATAATGACCGAAAGAAAAGGTGTTTGCATGAAGAATCCGAATAGAGAGGAGTGTGATGGCTACTTGCGACTTAAGTTGAGGATGTCGTTACAATCATCAAAAGAAAGATGACGAGAATAACCACTTCCATTAAAACAATGGCGCCAAGCAGCAACCATTGCGCGGTAGTAAATTTGAATATTTCCTGCAATGGTGAAATGGCCTGGTTGAAATTGTCATCTGCCGCCAGGAGGGCAGGATTGATGACCTTAGGCTCTGGTTTTATGATTTCAACTTCCACAGGGTCAAGATGAACCGTCATGGCTTCCGTTAAATCTCGGTATTTTCTTCGATCAAGTACCGATTCAGCGCCGGCCAGTTGATCACTCAAGCGGGAAAGGGCATCGACACGAATAATTCGGATATCTGGTTGAATAGTCTCAAGGTGTGTTCCTGGGTGCGTAAGCACTAAAATACCATCAACAGAAAGATCATCGTAACCCAGACCAGACAAAAACATCTCAATGGCACGGGCCATCATGGAAACACGTAAAATCAGATTAGGTTTAGATTTTTTGTATTTCCCTCTGGGACCACTCATTTGACTCCAAAGACTGCCTTCAGCACGAAAAATCCCTTTGACTGCATCATTATAGATCAAAGTCACGCCATGAAGTCCAACTAAAATCAAAGGCATGGGGATATCAAAGCCAGGCAGCAGCAAATTACGGAATAACATAAAGGAATCGTCCAAACCTGGAGACAAATACCGAATAATGATTTCCTGGGATTTCATTTCACTATCCCATAATGTTCCAAATTTCAGGACACCCTTAATGCGATCGGTGACTGATAATTGGCCCCCTTGATAAGGAATGGGGGAAAAATCCTTGACTTTCATAAAAATACTCCAGACACAATTTATTTTCTAAGAGGACAGCTAACGAGATGTTGTTTTTGTTAGTGTCCCAATATGACGATTATACCAGTGGGCAAGTAACTGAATCATTACAACCTTGATAGCATAAAAACAGCGGAATCCAGCTGTTTTTTGTTATATTTTTCTATTTGTGGCTTAAAATAAAATGCGCAAAACGCAATCACAAGCTGTTACGTTTTACGCACCATTTGGCTGGTCGGGGTGGGCGGACTCGAACCGCCGGCCTCTGCGTCCCAAACGCAGCGCGCTGCCAACTGCGCTACACCCCGGCGGATGGGAGTATAATGCCAAGCAACCCTCCTCGTCAAGGAGCAACCTGGCGTTTTATTCAACACCTAAACCACATTGAAATTAGTAATTCTTTGAATACTTGTTCAATATCAATATGATCAATCATAATCCTATGCAAAAACATTACCTGCAAGCACAACTCTATGATGCACATCACAACCAAAATTTGGAAGACTTGCCTTTCTGGATGCAGTGGGCGGAAGAGCAAGATGGGGATATTCTTGAATTAGGGTGCGGTACTGGCCGTGTCTTACGCCATCTGGCGGCAACCCCAAAAACTGTATACGGGATAGACTTTGACGCACAAATGCTGGCATATTTAAAAACACAACTGCCCAGCACCTTAAGAAAAAATGTGCATTTAATGCAAGCTGATTTTACGGCTTTCCATTTAGAAAAAAGATTCAAATTGATCCTGCTGCCCTGCAACACATTGAGCACACTGACCGCCAATGCTCAACGCAAAGCATTAACATGCGTTCGCCAACATCTCAGCAAGGATGGTATTTTCGTTGTCAGTATGCCAAACCCAGCCGTGCTGGCGAAATTACCGGAAAAGGGAGAACCAGCCCTTGAAGGAACCTTTACTCACCCTGAAAGCGGCGAACCCGTTCAGGTCAGCAGCAACTGGGCATGTATTGGGAAAACAGCAATCTTCTACTGGCATTACGATCATTTACTGGAGAACGGGCGCGTGATGCGGACAACATTATCAACAAAACATTATCTTCAATCCCTGGGTGAAATAGAGGGTATTTATGATCAGGCCGGTCTAATCATTATTGATAGATATGGCGATTATGACCGGATGCCCTATTCCCCCAAAGCTCCTTATCTGATCCTCAGTGCAAAAATCTAGCTTTATTTACTATTAAACATAAAAACGCTAATATTATTTTTATACTTTGTTAGCTTTTTTCTTATATCCCGTTTTCGTTTCTCTTATAAAGGGCAGGTAAACTATGGTCATCATAAAGCAACCAGCCTATCAAGCATAGGATTTTATCCGTACCTAAGGAGAAACAAAAATGATGAACACTTACTTAGTCCCCCGCCGACGCAGAATGCATATGCACCCTGCATTATCTAATGATCGCGTTGCCCGTCAAATGGGCATGGTGAACAGCGATGTCCACATTCCTCTGGATGTGAAAGAAGAAGCAGATGCGTTTGTAATTTACGCCACTATTCCTGGATTAAACGCTGAGGATCTAAAGATCGAGATTTTGAATCGAGTCGTTGATATCCAAGGTGAATTCACGCAAGATGAAGATGGTGATAATGAGTATCTGCGCCGTGAGCGCCCGGTTGGAAAATTCCACCGCCGACTGCGCTTTACCAATAAACTCGATTCTGCCAAAGTTGAAGCGACCCTTAAAAACGGTGTCCTTTCGCTTCGCATTCCCAAAATTGAAGCTGAGCAACCTAAAAGTATTCAGGTAAAAGTAAAGTAACTTGAATCAAGAATTTTATATAGAAAAAGCCAGGC
>JBDLJO010000099.1:0-8535 GCA_039714275.1 Chloroflexota bacterium
CCAATCAGGGTTGAAATTTCTGTCATCTCACGCCCTAATCGAACCCAGGCTAATTTTTTTAATCCTAAATTAAACGAAGCAGGGTTAATTAACCACTCGGCAATCATGCTGTCAAACCCTAGAGGTGCGACGCGCAAACCGTAACGAGCCAACACGATATAATCATATTTGATATTATGCCCAACTTTGGCAATCTTGGCATCCGTTAACGGTCCGCGTAATGCTTCGATCACGTCTGTTAAAGGTAGCTGTTCCCCCTCCAGATGCCCGACCGGAATATAGTAACCAAAGGTCTTATCTGTGGCCAACGAGACACCAACGAGGTCAGCTTTCATCGGATCTGTTGATGTGGTTTCGACATCAAAGGCAATCACTTTGGACGATTTCAATGCTGCCGCCAAAGACTGCAGCGCACTGGGTTTATTTATTATCTGAGCTTGGCTTCCTGCATCAGGGGTCGCCCTAACTTCCTGGGCAGCTGCTACACCAAACAAATCCATTTGCCCACTTAAGGATGGAACCGTTTTATTATATTGGAGTTCTAAATTACCCAGCCGTTTTGTTAAGGAGTTAAACTCTAACTCTCGGAAAAGCGCGCGCACATCACCTGAATCAAAACGGTCAGGACGTGCATCATCTAAATTAATGGAAATATCTAAATCCGTAACAATGGCAGCTAATTTCTGGCTGAGATAAGCATTTTCTCGATCAGCTTCAAGACGACCGCGTAGGCCAGGTTTTAATTCATCCAAATGGGCATATACATTGTCAAGCGTGTCATAAGATTCTAAAAGCGAGGCAGCTGTTTTCTTTCCGACGCCTTTTACGCCGGGGATATTGTCCGAGGAATCCCCCATCAACGCTTTATAATCTACAACTTGGTCAGGGCGCACACCCATATAAGTTTTGACATCTGCTGCTAAATAATCTTTCGCTTGAGACAACGAACGACCGGGCAAATTGATGATGATACGCTCGTTCACCAGCTGCAAAAGATCGCGATCCCCAGTAAATATTTTTACGCCCAAGCCATTATCAACAGCCCACCGAGCGATGCTTCCCAAAACATCATCTGCTTCATAGCCCTCAACCTCTAAGCGCGGTATATTGAAAGCATCAACCAATTGGCGCATACGTTCAATCTGGGCTCGCAAATCATCAGGCATTTTAGCCCGCGTGGCTTTATATTCAGGGAAGATCTCATCACGGAATGTTTTCCCCACATCAAAAGCAACCGCGAGATAATCTGGGTCTTCTCGTTCATAAATACGCATAATTGCGCTGGCAAAGCCATAGATACCTGCCGTTGGTTCTCCAGAACGAGTAACCCAACGATCGTTTGGCTTCCCACTCGTTAGCGCATAATAAGACCGATAAGCTAAAGCGTGACCATCAATTAAATATAGAATAGGAGACATAGGACCCAATGCATGAAAACTAGAATGGAATAATTATGATCGCATTCCCTGCCGGGAGCGGGTAGCTATTATAAAGTCTTGTACTAATTGCTGTGAAAGTTTATCTCTACCGCTTACAATTAAATGGCCATCCGCCCAGAATTCTTCTGATGGATTAGCATTATCAAAACTCGAAAATTCAGCATAAATTCGCCGTGAGGTTTGCGCTGCCATATCAAGCACCATGCGGGCGGGCGGATAATGAGCGGGCACCACAGCCCGCCAATGCAAGTAAGATGGACGCACTGATAAATGTTCCAAACGCCAGCCAAACGCTAAGCTTAGTTCAGTCACCCAGCGGGGCAATACTTCAGCTAATTCACCAACTAAATGGTGTTGAGGCAATCTAGGAATAAGGACAGATGTATAGGTAATATTCACCATAGATGCTGTCTCAGGTTCAAGATCATCAATATTGAGGAGTTCAGACTGAGCGTTCTGAGCATCAATAAGTTGATAAGATTCTTTGATGGGCGCAGCATACGCTGTCAAAAAAGGCTCAGCCTGTTTTTCTGCAAAGGTTGAAGCATGGTTTTTGAAAGTATTATCGACTTTGGGCACTGAGGAAACGACCACATCAGTTTCACCATCAGAATTGTTGATCGCTGCGGTTGTGATGGAAGGCTGTCCAATTGGATGCCCGTCAATTTCAGGCACATTTGGTGCTGTTAGGAGTCGATCAAGAAATGCTTGGCGATCTTCGGAAACATCTTGGTCTGGACGCCAGTCCATGGGTATGGCTGGTATTTCATCATATAAGGATTCAAAATAATCAAGATCCTTGGGCACTGCATCGGGTTGACGTTGGGGATTAATTTGATCCCTAACATCTGGTACAACCCCCACAGAATCTAACCAATCTTGTGACGGGTCGGATAATTCTTTAGCTAAATTTTCAACATGGTTTCTCATTTCCATAAACGAGACATCCGTATCAAAGACTAAAGCTAAAACAAAATCCCCCCCCAAGCTGGTGGCATACAGCATATAATCACTGTTAGTTGTATTAAGGTGAATGAAACGGGTCAAATCACCTCCGCCGCCAGCACTATATTGACTTACAGCGTGAGATAATTCTTCAGCTGCAGGCTGCTGCAGTTGGCCAGCATATGCCCATATTTGATGTTGATGCGTGATCAGTGCAGCTTGTGCTGATGATTCAAGGAAAAGGTGTGTAAGATGTTGAGCCACACGATTAACATCACCTAACCATTCAGGTATTACAGGATCTAATTTTGGTTCTTTGGTCATTTGTTCAATAACAGTCGATGAGTTTTCAGTCAGCGTATGAAGATCACGATCGTTTGAATCAAATGTCATGTTTTGAAGAATGCCCAATAAATTGGGCATATAGAAGGGCACAGAGAGCCAATTGCTAACACCAATATCAAGGAGGGCATTTTGTTCAGCAGTTTCTTGAGGGGGAAAGGCAATAATTTTCATTGTTGGCAGCGCATCAAGTAAAGTGCGAGTAAAGATTGCCGGGTCTTTTATATCGCGATAATCTAAAATCGCCACAGAGAATTTAGCCACCTGGATACGGCTAAAGAATTGTGCACCACCATCGACCAATTCGGCTTGATAAAGGCCTGTTTCTTGAAGCGTTTGTTGAATGATTTCCCCCAGGCTTCTTATAGAAATTGCTATAATCACTCGAATAGGCATGCAAAGAGTTTATCATGGGCTAATCCTGTAAGCAAGCAGCCTTCTTGGGGAACCCTATATTTTGTTGATTTAAAATTTTTCCGATGATCCAGTATTTTCTGCTGGTCTTTTGTTAGATTTCCATCTATAATAAAGACTCGGAGGGATTGATGAAAGTAGGCTTTGGGCATGGTAGATTCATCCATCTATTCACAGTAACGCTGCTGCTCGGCGTGTTGTTTTTCGCGCAGGGTGTCACGCCTGTTAGTGCTGGGGATGGTGATGGTCCACCCGTGCGCCAAGTTGAATTGATTGTCTCATCAACGGCATATGAGTGGTGGTTAGTGAGTTGGTCAGACAATGAAGCACAATGCCAGATTTTTGTAAATGATAAAGAATTTCCCTCGAATGCAGCCATTCTTGATCAGTGTGGAGATGATTTGTTCGAAGAGTGGATCGAGACCGAACCTTGCTCGAATCTCGCTGAAGGAAAGGATGCCAGCACGTGTTCTGGTGTTTATCTACATTATTTTATGCCTGTGGAACACGAAGAAAGTATCATTGTTGACTTACCGGTCCCCCAAGCTTGGATCAGTATTGATGGATGTACTCCAACACCGGCAGAGAACTATTGTGCCAATCTTCCTCAACTTCTCATCACAGCCAAGGAACCGCTCCCAAATGAAATAACGGAAAGTATTCAAGGCAGCATTAACGGTAAAGCATTTGCCTGTGCTGGAAGCGATTGTGCCATACCCCTGACAACCACATCCTTAAAAGGTGTTGAGGTGGCTTTCTGGACAGTATCCAGTTATGGTGACCAAAGCGAGCATTTCACCGGCCATGTGCGCGTTATGCCAGCCCCGGGCACTGGTACGCCTGGTGAATCCGGGTGGTTCGTTGATGTGGTCAGCAAACAATGGCGCGGTCAGGAAATTGAGCAATGCGCACAGCGGTGGGAAGCCTTCCCCTCGGTAGGTGCACCACCCAATTGGTTAAGCAATTCAGATCAAGCAGATCAACTGGCATCCAACGAACCATATTTATATTTAGCAGGTCAATTAATTTCCAGCGGGGGCGTGGATGCAAGTGCTTGCGCCAACAACGGTCTAGAATTTAATGGTTACGCGTCAGCTTGCGGGCTAGAAAAAGCTAGAAATGAAGTCGATATTTGGCAGGATCGCTTTGACGCTGAAATTATTGCCACAGCCCAAGAAACCGGTATCCCAGCACAATTGCTAAAAAACCTTTTTGCTGCAGAAAGCCAATTCTGGCCCGGTGCCACATTAAATTGGATTGAAGAATTTGGATTAGGACATTTATCAGCGACAGGCACCGATTCGGTCTTGCTTTGGAACACAGAATTCTTTCAACAATTCTGCCCCCTTGTGCTCAGTGAACACGCCTGTCAGGCAGGGTACCCTCACCTTGATGAAGATAATCAGGCAATACTGCGCGGTGCATTAGCCATTAAAACCAATGCAAAATGTGATACCTGTCCATTAGGTATTGATCTCAGTCGGGCTGATTTTAGCATCGAAATCTTCGCGCAGACTTTGATCGCCAATTGTGAGCAGGTGGGACAAATGGTTTATAACACACGCGGTGAAACTGCTGGAAGGGTTAGCAGCTACGAAGATTTATGGCGCTTTACCTTGGCTAATTATTACGCTGGCCCTGGATGCGTAGCTAAGGCGATACAGTCTGTGCCATTCACCCAAGAGCTAAATTGGGAGAAAATCACACCAAAACTTGATGCAAATTGTCCGTGGGCAAGTGAGTATGTTGAAAAAATCACTCAGTAATTACGACACCAGGGGTGCTTTAAATACATTTACTTCTTTTGAGTAAGGGCTTGGACTAAACTCAAAAATTCCTGCCACTCTTCTTCAAAAAAATGCACTGTTAAATTATTTAGTTCTAAATGATAGGTGGTTTCACCATCAGGTTCTTCTGCTGCCCAGGCAATATAACTTGCTGTCTCAGCAATGGTTTTCGTTTTTGGTTCAGGTATATGATCTGCCATTTATTCCTTCCTTTTTTAGGGAGCTGGGAGTACATACCAGGGATTTATAAACCCACCCTGGTACCGAATTTCAAAATGCAAATGTGGCCCAGTGGAATTTCCAGTACTGCCTCCTGCTGCAATGACCTGTCCTGTTCGCACGCTTTGCCCACAAGATACATTTACGCTGTTTAGGTGAGCATATAAAGTTTGATACCCATTACCATGGTCTATAGCAACTACATTCCCGTAACCGCCGGTAGCCCAACCTGCAAACATAATTACGCCGCTGTCGGCAGCAAAAATTGCATCACCAGTTACAACACCAATATCGATTGCCAAATGCCCCGACCAATAATCATTTCCTGATATTGTGTGATTATTTGCCGGCCAAATAAATGCACCGCTGCCATACAGGCCATCATACCCTCCAGGACAAGCACCAGCACCATAAATTCCTGAGGATACACCGGCAGAACCACGTGCAGCAACAGGAATGATCCACTGCTGGAATTGACGCTGTCCTCCAGGAACCATGACCCAGCTTTCAGGTTTAACCTGTGGATTTGTCAGATCTAAATGATTGCCTAACCAATTGATTATCACGGAGGAATCAACTTTAAATTGGCTGGACACCGATTCAAGGGTATCGCCTTTTTGCCACTGGTAATATATGCCATCCGTGGGAGGAATTTTTAAATCCATACCCAAAGCTAATGCATGGGGATTATCTTTCAGCAGATCATAGTTTGACCACAGTAAAGTTTCTGGTTCAATACCAAAATTGTGCGCAATGCCAAAAACCGAATCACCTGACCCAACCGTGTAATTGATAGGATCATAACTTGGGCGGGATGGGATAGATGTGTATAAAGTTACCTGCCGCTGCACGAACTTATACATCTCCACAAGTCCATAAACAGGCAGGTTAATCGTTTCCGCGGCAGGGGTGGCCAGCACAACAGTCGTTGGAAAGGGGGATAAATTGGATTCGATTAAAGGGGATCTCTTCCCAAGAATTCCTCTCTGCCAGCTCAAAATAGCTGCTAAGGTAACCAAACCTACAGCTACGATCCAAACCAGCCATGAGAGCCAGTCACGGTCTTGAAATTTCATCAAAAGAGAGGATACTTCAATCTAAATCAATCGGTCAAGGTCATCAAGAATTCTTGATTGTCTTTCGTATTCTTGATGCGATCCAATATGGCCTCTGTGGCTCCACCAATATCCATACCCGCACCATGAGGCGGTGAAGCGATCATCTGATCATACATACGCCGCATTAACCAGACACGAGGTGTTAAATCTGGTCCCAAAAGTAATTCTTCGCGGCGTGTTGAGGAACGGGTAATATCGATAGCAGGGAAAACTCGTCGTTCTTGAAGCTGGCGTGAAAGATGGAGTTCCATATTACCTGTTCCCTTAAATTCTTCATAGACTACATCATCCATACGAGAACCAGTGTCAACCAAGCAGGTACCAATAATGGTTAGCGAACCACCATCTTCAATATTACGAGCAGCGCCAAAGAAGCGTTTTGGGGGATAAAGTGCCGATGGATCAATACCACCTGAAAGCGTGCGGCCTGAGGGGTGTACAACCAGGTTATAAGCACGAGCCAGCCTAGTGATCGAGTCCATGGCAATAAATACATCTTGCCCGCTCTCCACCAATCGTTTTGCTCGTTCAATAACCATTTCAGCAACACGAACATGTGAGGAAACAGGTTCATCAAAAGTTGATGAGATCACTTCAGCATCCACTGAGCGATCCATATCTGTAACCTCTTCAGGGCGTTCGCCAATCAACGCGACAATCAAATGCACATCTTGATATTGCTTTGAAATAGCGTTAATGATTTGTTTAAGAATAGTTGTTTTACCAGCCTTGGGTGGAGAAACGACCAAACCACGCTGCCCGCGACCAATGGGGGTAGTTAGGTTAATCAACCTGTTTGCCAAAAAATGACGGTCGGTTTCAAGGTCAAAACGTTCTTCGGGGAAAATAGGTGTTAATCGCTCAAAGCGCATCCGGCGCATTGCCTCATCAGGGTGCAGGCCATTCACGCTCTCTACTTTGAGCAGTCCATAGTGACGCTCCGATTCGCGCGGTGGTCGTACATGACCTAAAATCATATCTCCGTTGCGAAGTTTATAGCGCCGGATCTGCGATTGCGATACATATACGTCCTGAGAGCTTGGTTTGTAATTATCCAGGCGCAAAAAACCAATGCCCTCACTCATGATCTCTAATATACCGCCGCGTACATCTAAGCCTTCTTGTTCTGCTTCGGCTTGGCGTACCAGCATAACTAGTTTTTCTTTTTTCAATCTTGCCGCTTGAGGTATATTAAACCCCATGGCAATCTGACGCAACTCTATCAGAGTTTTTTCTTCCAATTCTCTTATACTCATATGTCTATAACTCAGGGGAAACGCTATATGCCGCGCGACCTATTTTATTCTTCACCCAAACATACGCAGTTAAAATAGGTAACAATAACGCGGTTAATTCAAACTTGAACTCCAAAACAGGGGATAATTCTTGAATAAATTATAGCACGTAAAACTTTTGGTCGCAAGCAATTATAAAGAAACTGTAAAGTGGGGAAATAGGCCAAACAAAACACCTATTTCCCCAGGGAATTCATTTATCCTTGAAGAAACTAACCAAGGCAAGAGGCATGATCACCAAGGGTAGTAAAGCACTCAAACAAGGGAATCGTCCTCCATTAGTGGGAATATCAGGCTCAAGATTAGGACCAGGTGTAATTTCTTGAGGTAATGGATCGATGTCTGGGATATCCACTGGCATTACTTGATCATCACTAGGTACAACTTCGTAAGCTATACCATCCGACAAGGCAATCACACGATCTCCTAAGGCAAAAGCAGCGCCCAACAACGGGCGAGCTCGAACAAGCGCAAAATAATCATCCGAAAGAAAGGCTATTCTGGTTGTTTCCATGCTGGCAGGATCCCAGGCCGTATCTACCCAAATACCATCTCTGAAAACAAAAGTATGCGCACCCACGATGCGGATAAGGTTTGCCATATCACCTGTAGATGAGATGACCACTTCGGATGACTGCATTGCACCCTGATCTGCAGCTTTCTCAACTGCTTCTCGTCCCGAAACTGCTGCAAGGGGTGCTTCCTGCATTGTGTTGAAAGCATCTTCAGCGATACGTTCCTGCTCTTCCACTCCCAAAGGCATCGGCTCTGTGACCAGATATGATGTATAGGGCGTGACAATGCCATAACGAATACTCAGTCGGACAATCTGATCAACTAATTCTTGTTCGGCCCCATGCAAACGAATTTCATTGAGCAAGTAGCCAATTTTTCGCGTGGCCCATAAACGTGGTATTGAAGCTTGAGCATCAAGGGTTGAAGATCTGGTAGCAAAAACTTGATCCTCAAATTTAAA
>JBDLJO010000100.1:0-8475 GCA_039714275.1 Chloroflexota bacterium
GGCGAAGTGGCTCCGTTGGAGCCTTGGGAAAAAGTATTGGTTGATGGCGAAAATTTTTCTGAAACCGTTCATGGGCAAATCGCATGCACAGACTGTCACGGCGGGGAACAATCTTCGGATAAAGAAACTGCCCACGTAGATATGATTCGCAACCCCAGTGATGATCCCGAATCTTATTGTGGAGAGTGTCATCAGGATGTTGTAGCAACCAACGAAACCAGTTTGCACAGCAATCTGGCAGGTTACTGGACGGTAATCAATGCCCGCAGCGCACCAAAAGACCATCCAGCACTTGAAGAGATGTTCAACAATCACTGTACAGATTGCCATGCAACCTGCGGTGAATGTCATGTCAGTCAACCTAATTTGGTTGGTGGTGGTTTTATCGACGGCCATATTTTCAAGGAAACACCTTCGATGACTCGCAATTGCACCGCCTGCCACGGCAGTCGAGTGGGCAATGAGTACCTTGGCAAACATGAAGACCTGAATGCTGATGTTCACTTTCGGCAGGGAAGAATGAAGTGTACAGATTGCCATGCCAGCCATGAGATGCACGGTCAACTGCAAGATTGCGAATCTTGTCACCCAGGTGTAGAAGCAGCGACGGTTCCTCCAGCTGAACATCGTTATGATGGTGTTCAATCCCCACGATGCGAATCATGTCATGCACCAGTTACCACGGGGTCAGATGGAATAGAAATGCACGATGCTCACGGAGGCGATCTTTCTTGCCAGGTGTGCCACTCGGTATCCTATACCAGCTGCGATGGATGTCACGTAACCATCAGCGAGGAATCAGGCAATCCGGT
The DNA here is from genome assembly GCA_039714275.1 of Chloroflexota bacterium. Taxonomy (GTDB): domain Bacteria; phylum Chloroflexota; class Anaerolineae; order Anaerolineales; family UBA11858; genus JBDLJO01. The sequence continues at coordinate 813 of JBDLJO010000100.1, forward strand.
CTTTGCAACGGAAGGATCTTATCTGGGCTTCTTTATTGGGAAAAACCCACGCAAGAGCTATGACCGCCCTTATGATTATGTAACCCTACGTCACGTACCTGTCGCTGAAACTAGTTACCAATTTTATGGCGATGCTTTGCTGGCCAATTTCGATGCGCTGCCAACTTGGGTTTACTCAACACCTCATAATATTCAATTGGAGACCCCCCAAAACGCATCTTGTAATGCCTGCCATGGAAATCCCGATCTTTTCCTCACGCTTGATAAGGTTAAACCCGAGGAATGGGACAGCAACCAAACAGTTATTATCGGAGAGATCCCCTCCCCGATTTTAGCACCAGCAGACGAATAGCTTCATCTATTATCTGCAATGCACATATTTTATTAACTTCAAGAACAATAAATTTTTTTAGAGGAGATGAACCATGAAGAAAACGCTTTACCTTTTAGTTTCGCTTGTTATTTTGACAAGCATGGTGCTGTCAGCCTGCAAGCCTGAAGCACCGGTTGTCGAAGAGCCTGTAGCTGTTGAAGAACCGGCAGTTGTAGAAGAACCGGTTGTTGAAGAACCGGTTGTCGAAGAGCCTGTAGTGGAAGTTGATCCTGCCGATGCTGATTTGGATGGTGGCTATGGCAAATTGATTTCCACCATGGAAGGGTACAATGCCCTCAAAGATATCGCGGCTATTGCCGAGATGCTTGCCGAGGACACGCCCCCCTTCCTATTGGACGTTCGCTCGGTCAGTGAGCTTGAAGAAAATGGTCATATTGAAGGTGCGGTTAATATTCCCCTGCGTGATTTAGCCAAACATCTTGATCTACTGCCCGATTTTGACACCCAGATCATTGCCTATTGCGGCAGTGGTTGGCGAGCCGCAATTGCTATGCCAGCATTAACAGCCCTAGGCTGGAACGATGTCAAAACTTTCCACCCGCCCTCATACGGTGGTTGGGTTGCAGAAGGGTATCCAATAATCGAGGGCGCAGCTCCCGAAGCTATGGTACTCGATGCTGCTAATCCCGATCCCGCAATGGTTGCAGCCATGGACGAGATGCTCAGTGCAATTCCTGAAGGCTGGGGTGTAGTTACAGGCGAAGCTCTAAATACTGAGTTGGTCGAGAATCCTGACTTGATCTTAATTGATGTGCGTAAGCCTGCAGAGTTTGAAGCCAGCATTATCGACGCTCCCAATGTAACTTGGGTTACCTTGGATGATTTCATCAATCTAAAAGATCAGTGGCCCGCCGATTTGGATACCCCAATCGTGACCTACTGCAAAGCCGGTCACCGCTCCACTGTGGCTATGACCATTTTGATGTCCTACGGCTACACCAATGTTCGCAGTCTTAAAGGTGGTTTTGTTGGCTGGCAAGATGCTGGTTATGCCATCTTAGCTGATCCCACCTTAGCAGATACTTATGGTGCTATGCTTGAAACGATGGAAGGTTACAACACCATCAAAGCAGATGCTCTGCTAGTTGAGATGGCTGAAGACACCCCGCCCTTCCTCCTGGATGTGCGCAGTGCTGCAGAATTAGAAGAAAGTGGACATATCGAAGGTGCTTTCAACATTCCTTTGAATGAATTGGCACAGCACACCGATTTACTTCCCGGTTTCGATACACCGATCGTGGTCTACTGCGGAACTGGCTGGAGAGCCACTATTGGTATGACAGCCCTGCATGCAATGGGTTGGACTGACGTGCGCACGCTGAAGTATACTTTCGCAGATTGGGTAGCGGATGGCAATCCCGTTGGTGAAGGTGTACCTGAAGCGGTCGTTTTAGATGCTGCTCAACCTGTTGACTCCCTAGTAGCTGCTGTTGATCCTGCTTTGATTAGTGTCAAAGATATGGGAACGAAATGGGGCGTCAATCCAGCTGAGGATGTCAACCTTGCTCTGAGCGAGAATCCTGAACTGATCCTGATCGATGTTCGTCGAGCTGAAGAACTGACAGAAAAGGGCGTGATTGCCGTTGTCGATCAAGAACTGATCGCTATCCCGTTGGAAGACTTTATTGCCAGCATGGATATGTGGCCTGCAGAAAAAGATGCTGAAATCGTGATTTACTGCGGCAGCGGACACCGCTCCACCATGGCTATGACCATACTTTTGACTGAGGGTTACAGCAATGTCACCAGCCTCAAAGGTGGTTTTGGCGGTTGGGTAGAAGCAGGTTTCCCAGTTGCTGAATTTGTAACCGAATAATCCATATTAAATAAACAACCTTTTAGCTGGCTCTCTCGTTCAAAGCGAAAGAGCCAGCTTTTTTGGTATAATGCTGCTGAAAGATTAATTTACTGAAGAAATACAATTGGAGATAAACAGCCATGGACCTTTTTGGCAAAGACGCCCTTTCAGTTAATGTTGGTGATCGACTACGTGAACTTCGAGAAGAACGGCACTTATCGATGCGGGCTTTGGCGCGCATGAGCGGATTATCTGCCAATGCCTTGAGCACGATTGAACGCGGAAAATCTACGCCGTCTGTTAGCACACTCTATAAACTGGCAGAGGCCATGGAAGTCCCGATTACCTGTTTCTTCCGAACAGAAACACCACAAAACGATGTTGTTTTCCGAAAGGCCAACGAACGTACACGAGTATCATTCCATCGTGGACTTTGGGAAGGATTGGGCGGAGAACATTTTGCAGGGAACGTAGAGCCCTTTATGTTAACCTTGGAAAGCGGGGCAAGCAGTGGGCGTTTTCATATGCTGCATTCTGGCCATGAGTTTGTGATGTGTTTAAGAGGTCAATTAGAATATCAAATTGAAACCCAGCGCTTTTTATTAGAGCCAGGCGACAGTCTACTCTTTGCGGCACACTTAAAACATCAATGGCGTAATCCTGGAAATACAGTTGCCAATGTCATCTTTGTTTTAGCTGGATTTAAAGAAGGTGAACGCCCGAGTGAATTTCATATCGCAGCAGGTGCAGCAGGCAACAGCGACGAGGACCCAGAAACCCAGGAAGAAGTATAATTTCTTGATAAAAATTTAACCAGAAAATAAGTTCAGGGAGTTTTCTCTGAACTTATTTTGCTATACCAACAACTGGACTTATGAACAGGGTTGTAACAGATTCAACACGACTGCAGGAATTCCTCTTTGGGATAAAAGATGAATTGCCCATTCTAATTGGTGTAATACCATTTGGGATGATTTATGGAATCCTCGCACTCAGTGCAGGGCTATCACCATCACAAGCACAAGCAATGTCGGCGATTGTGTTTGCGGGTTCGTCACAATTTATGCTAGTTCAATTAGCAGGAACAGGTACTCCGGTTCTAATGATGATCTTGACGGGCTTTGTAATCAATCTGCGTCATGCTCTGTACAGTGCTTCAATGGCATCTTATACATCCCATCTTCATCCAGCCTGGAAAACTTTGTTGTCCTATTTACTAACCGATGAAGCCTATGCCGTGACAATTAACCATTATCGTCAAACAAACAACCGTCAAAACAAACATTGGTATTTCTTGGGTGCTGGAGTCGCACTGTGGGGGTCCTGGCAAATCAGCACCGCGCTGGGTATATTCCTGGGCGCACAAATACCACCCAGCTTATCATTGGATTTCACTTTAGCGCTGACCTTTATCGCGTTGATTATTCCGAATATTCAGGATCGTGCCAGTATTTTAGCAGCCATATCAGCTGGCAGCTTTGCGTTATTAACCGTCAGCCTGCCTTATAAGTTAAATCTTTTGGGTGCGGCAATCGTAGGCATAATTTTTGGGTTATGGGTTGAGGAAAAATGACATCAATCTGGTTAGTCATCATCTCGGTTGGTATATTAACCTATCTCACCCGGCTTTCATTTATTATGATTCTATCCCACTGGGATACCCCACCGATCATAAAAAGAGCTTTGCATTATGTACCGATAGCCGTGTTCTCCGCAATTATCTTGCCCGAGCTATTTTTTTATGATGGCGCTTTGAATATTTCAGTGAACAATCCACGGCTGTTAGCGGGTATGATTGCCATCTTTGTAGCCTGGAAAACGAGAAGTGTTGCCTGGACTGTTATTGTTGGCATGATCATATTACTGGCTGCGAAAACCTATTTTTAGCAAATTTCAACAACACCCCTAGTATCAAAAACAGTCGACCGCTTTTTATAGCATTCCAATTGGGTTTGTTACTAACCCGCCCTGATGTTTTGACAGGCATTCCATATCTCCTGGGGGAAGACAATTGCCCCTGTTCCGGGCAAATCAGGGACTCCAACACCTGTGTTTAAGTTAATGCCATGATGGATATAAGCGCTATATACCAATTGACTGCAATAAAACGCCTCTTCCGTATCTGAATTCAGGAAGTTAATATTATATGGTTTATCAGCATCTGCTTGCTTTAGGCAATAATCCGCTACGCTTACCCGAATATTTCTTTCTTTTTCTTCAGATAAACCCCTTTCTGCTAAAGGGTAAGCCACACCATAAAGTTGATCCAGAAAACGGCCGCGGTGTTTAACCATTGCTTTGGGATTCCAGCTTTCTTTATATAGGTCAAAGGTAATTACCCCTCTTGTCCCAGATTCCACACAGCGTCCACCCGGACCAATATAAACAGCCACATGGTCGACTTCACCCGGCAAGAGTCTTCCTATCAATCGCCAAAACTGCCCAGCTTCAATTATCAATTCAAAATCAGCAGTACAAATGATATCCCCCGTTTGAAGCGGCAAGCCTTCAAGTGTATAAGTGTGGATTTTGGTTTTTTCATTGACCATCTTTTAGGGCGTCTCTTTTCCGAACCAACAATTTAAAAGTTGCCGCAAAATCATTGTTTTGATCTGCTTCCTGATACGTGCTTTTTACTTCCACCCATTCAGAACGATCAAACTCGGGAAAATACGTATCTGAAGGAACAACTGCATGCACATAGGTCAGATAAATGCGATCTGCCAATGGCAAGGCTTGTGCGTATACCTGTCCGCCCCCTGCGATAAATACTTCAGTTTCTCCTCGATCTTTTGCCAGCTGAATGGCATCATCAAGTGAAGGGACAACATGACACTTTTCATGAAAAAAATTATCGTGCCGTGAAAGAATGATTATTTCTCTTCCTGGAAGCGCTTGTCCAATACTCTGAACGGTTTTTCTACCCACAATGAGATGATGCCCCATCGTGAGTTTCTTGAAACGTTTTAGATCTTCTGAAAGGTGCCAAGGCAATCGATTATCTACGCCAATTCCCCGATTTTCATCCATTGCCACAATGATCGTAATCAGCACTTTAATAGGTTTCCTTTTATACAGAAATATTAGCTTTGATGTGGGGATGAGCTTGATAATTCTGCAGCTTAAAATCATGGTATTGGAAATCAAATATTGATTTTACTTCCGGATTTAGACGTAAAATTGGTTTGGGATATGGCTCCCTTTTTAACTGCAATCGAGCTTGGTCCAAGTGATCTAAATATAAATGTGCATCGCCCAAGGTGTGTATGAATTCACCAGTTCTAAGCCCCGTCACCTGAGCTACCATTTTAGTCAACAAAGCATAGGAAGCGATATTAAATGGAACACCTAAAAAGACATCTGCTGACCGTTGATATAACTGGCAAGAAAGTTTTCCATCAGCAACATAGAATTGAAACAATAAATGACAAGGTGGCAAAGCCATCTTATTTAATTGCCCCACATTCCAAGCACTAACTATTAACCGGCGGGAGAAGGGATTTTTCTTGATACCCTCAACGACCTCGGTAATTTGATCAATGGTCTCCCCATCCTTATTTTGCCAAGACCGCCATTGAGATCCATAAACGGGCCCCAATTCACCATCCTGATCCGCCCAAGAATCCCAAATACTGACCCCATTATCCTGCAAATAATGAATATTGGTACTACCGTTCAGGAACCACAACAATTCATGGATGATCGATTTGAGGTGTAGTTTTTTGGTCGTAAGCAACGGAAATTTTTGGCCGAGATCAAAACGCATTTGATAGCCAAAAACGGAAATTGTACCGGTACCAGTACGATCTTTACGTTCTACGCCGATTTCAAGAATATGCTGCAAAAGATCATGATATTGCTGCATTGCTATCTACCTCTTGTCACGAGTTAACCGGAATTTTCGTTTCTACTCAACTCTGAAAGCCAAGTTGTAAGCACTTATCCAAAGGTCAGAGAAGAAAAATCGACTAGTTATTCCCCACTTCCATCTCAGTTAGGATGCTGAACAATAATTCAAGGAGAACACCTTTAACAGTTTCCTTATCTAGCGCAATACAGGGCAGGAATTTTATTTTAGGATCCAAGCGCAGTGCAATACGCATATCTTCAAGAGACCAAGCATCATCTAAGTCTTGCTTGTTGGCAGCAACAACATAAGGCGTTGGAGCGTAAGCTCTAAAAGTTTCTAAGATGCTCCGTGCTTCACGAAATGTTTCGGGACGTGTGCTATCTATCATTACTACAAATCCCAGCATTCCCTCTGAAAGGATTTCCCACATAAAATCAAATCGTTTCTGCCCGGGTGTGCCAAATAAATAAAGCATAAGTGAGTCATCAACAGTAATACGTCCAAAATCCATTGCGACAGTTGTGGTTTGTTTAATCTTTTCAACTTCGCTAGAAATTTTTCGTTCTGTAGCAACAACATCAATCTCACTAACTGTTTGAATGAATTCGGTCTTCCCTGAACTAAAGGGACCCGTTACTACCATTTTTACAGTTTGCATAATGCCTCACATCGAAATTAATAATTATAAAGAGCGAATGCGCTTTATTAAACGGTTGACTAATGATTTTTGTTCCTCGGTGCTGGAAACTGCAATAGATGGTTTTTTCTGTTTTATTGGTAACGCACCTTCAGGACGAACAAGTTCTACTAACCCTGCCTGAAGTAAACCAAAAACAATCCGTCGAATTTCAAGATCATTCATCTTGACGGTTCGAGCAATTTGCTTAATTGAGTTCTTGGGATTGATATATGAAACTACGCCCCATTCTTCAACACTCAAATTGACATTGCGAATATTGGCACCAGGGCGATCAGCAAATTTCAGAGCGATGTCTAAGCTGGGAAGTTCATCTTGAAGCTGCTCCCATTCTCGAAGACAACGCGCTCCTTCCATGATGATATTTTCCAGCCCAATTTTTAGGGTTATCTTTCCTGCTGGAGGCAAAATACCATCATCAAACTGGAATATTCCTTCAACCCAAGTAAATAAGTGATTCAAAACATCAATAAACTCTGCCCGTAAACTAGCAAGCACCTCATTTTGAGAAATATAGTCTGCATTGACGAGCAGTAAGCCTAATTCTTTATCACTCATCCCCGCTGCTCGTGAGGATATCAATTGATATTGGGCCTTGGAGAGTTTTTTAGCACGATGAAGAACTGCAGCTAAATTATCGTGATTTGTGCCCATGCGAGAATAAGTCAGCTTACCATCCAAGAAAGAAACCCAGGCGGTATCATCGGCACCTTTAATAACCAATGTCCCCGTTTTCTGGGCAAGGTTAACAAGATTTAATAATTGGGTGATAGAGAAATTCCTAAGATTACCCTTGAGCGCCATGAAATGTTTCTTCTAATCCAGGATGCGAATTTTTGATAATTTTTTTAAGTTGAACTGATTATACAATCAAGAAAAGAATGCGTCAAACAATGCGGCTATATATCAACGCCCAGGCTTAAG
>JBDLJO010000101.1:0-8460 GCA_039714275.1 Chloroflexota bacterium
GGGTGAATCTGGGTATGAGGTTGAGCCTGAAACCCTGGCAGAGATCATACTGGGCCTCCAGAATCAGGGCTGCCATAATATTAACTTTGTTACGCCCACCCATGTCGTGCCCCAGATCATCGCCGGGGTTTTGATTGCCGCCACTGCCGGGCTACGCATCCCGCTCGTTTACAACACGGGGGGGTATGATTCCCTGGAAATGTTGAAATTACTTGCTGGGGTGATAGATATCTACATGCCTGATATCAAATATGCGAATCAGGAGACCGCCAAACGGTACTCTAAAATTGCAGATTACCCCAAAATTAACCAGGCGGCGCTTAAAGAGATGCACCGTCAAGTGGGTGATTTAGAGATCGATACCCGTGGGATTGCCACGCGTGGTTTGTTGGTCCGTCACCTGGTTTTGCCGAACGACCTGGGATGCACCGCCCTGCTGATGCGTTTCCTTGCAGAGCAGATCTCCCCCAATACTTACCTGAACCTGATGGATCAATACCACCCGGCTTACCGTGCCCACCGCTACTCAGAGCTCAACCGCCGCCTCACGCGGGCAGAATATAAAGCTGCTCTCGAAATGGCTGAACAGGCTGGGCTTACCAGGCTTGACCAACGCAGCAGATTTTCTTTTCTATTTTAATAATTTCCGGGGATTGTGCTGAACAAGGTAAATAAAGAATGGACCTTTAGGGTTTAAGGAACCCTAAAGGTCTGCCATTAAAATTGGTGGGATAGATTATTGTATCTTCAACAGCGGCCTAACGTTATGCACCGCAAATCTTGCTCAATTCTCAGTGTGTACCAGATGCAGTTCCGAATTACCATCTTCCGAAGTGATGGTCAGGTTTTCTCCATCGATCTCAAAGGGTAGTTCCCCATTTAGCAACATCATCACAGCGGTTTCCTGCTCCATAATCGGGCTTTCGCAGCCCATCAGAGTTGACATCAACGGTCCGGTAGTCAGGGTTTTCCCTGAAACCTCGTAAGCACCAGAAAAGGAATTGCAGCCTACCTTGCCCTCGATATTACCTTCTGTGTTGAAGTAAATATAGGCAAAAATATCAGGTATAGCAGATGTCTGGTTTTCTGCCGGGCCGTACGAGACCAGGGCCCATTTTGTGCCATCCAGGGAGTTTGCCCCTGCGCAGGCGCTGAGCAACACTGTCATTAAAATTAGGGTTGAGAGTATCTTTTTCATTTTTCACCTCATGATTATTTGATTTCACCTTTAAAACGTAAAGTTAATCGGAAAGTTCCCTAAATGTTCAATATGGTGATCATAAATCTCAATACAGTAGATGTGTGATCCTTCAGGGTTTGGTAAACCCTAAAGTTTTCAATATAATCATACCCATTTTTGGTGCCCAGTTCTATGGACCCGTCATACAAATCATATGCATATTACACAAAAAATGCCCGATCTGATCTTGACCGGGCATTTTGCATCATCCTAGAATACTTGATTTTCCTACTTTAATGCTGCAAAATCTGTGACAAGAAGAGTTTCGTGCGATCTTCCTGCGGATCATTGAACAATCCAAATGGTGTTGTATGCTCCACGATCAATCCTTCATCCATGAAGATAATTTCATCCGCAGCCGATCGGGCAAAACCCATCTCGTGGGAAACACAAACCATCGTCATGCCTTCTTTTGCCAGATCAAGCATGACGTCCAGCACCTCTTTGATCATTTCCGGGTCCAATGCGCTGGTAGGTTCGTCAAAGAGCATGATTTTCGGATTCATGGATAAAGCCCGGGCGATGGCAACCCGCTGCTGCTGTCCGCCGGATAAGTTGCCCGGATAAACATCGGCTTTTTCGGGAATACCCACCCTTTTTAGCTGCTGCATGGCTATTTCTTTGGCTTCTTCTTTTGATCGGTGGCGGACAACTTTCTGAGCGATGGTGATATTTTCTAAGGCTGTCAGGTGCGGGAATAGGTTGAAAAGCTGGAATACCATGCCGATTTCTGCACGCGTAGCATTTAGCTCTTTCTCGTTTTTGCCCAACTGTTTACCATCAATCCAGATTTCTCCGCTGGTAGGTACTTCAAGATGGTTGATGCAGCGCAGCATGGTGGATTTTCCCGATCCGCTGGGGCCAATAACAACCACAACCTTGCCGCGTTCAACTGTTAAACTGACCCCATTGAGCGCTTTTACTTCATCAAAGTGCTTGTATAAATCCTTAATAACGATAATATCATTTGTCTTAGACATCTTTACGCAGCCGCCTTTCCATTAACTGGACTAGAAGTGAAAGCACAACCGTCATGGTTAAGTACATCACCGATACCGTCACATAAGCCTCCCGAAAGCGGAAGGTGCTGCCAGCATATAAGCGCGAGACTTGGGTAATATCACGCACAGCCAGCACTGACACCAGCGATGAATCTTTTACCATTGCGACAAAGTCATTGCCCAACGCGGGCAGCACATTGCGTACGGCTTGGGGCAAAATAATATGCCGCATAGCCTGTCCATAGCTCATGCCCAGAGAGCGAGCAGCTTCCATTTGGCCGCGCCCAATGGATTGAATGCCTGCTCGGAAGATTTCTGCCAAGAAAGCACCATAAGTTATCGATAATGCGAATATCGCCCGGCCGTTCATTGTGAAAGCTTTGTTGCCAAAGGCGTTTAAAGGTTCGCCAAGCACATCTAAACCAATGGTTGTGAACCAAGCTCCCAGTCCATTTAACCCATCGACAAGCAGCGGTACACCTACGAGAGCGATAAAGAAAATCAGCACCAGCATCGGGACGCCTCGAATTAACTCCACGTACAGCCGTGCTAAATTGTTGAAGAAGATATTTTTCGATATGCGCCCTAATCCAGCTAACAATCCCAGCATCAGCGCAAAAGCATAGGCGATTAGGGAAGTCTGGATGGTAACTCGTAGACCGATCTTGATAAAATTGAAAGCGTCACTATAGTTTTCACGGGTATAAAAAATATAGAAAGCCCAAACGAAGATCAGAATAAGTGCTAAAAACCACCAGGGAACATCACTGGTCTGTTTGTTGTTGTCTTTAATGACAGGGGTATGACGATCGTCCATAGGGACACTCCCTTATTAGGTTGTTTACTAAAGCATGGGAAAGCCGGTGTGGATGGTCAAACATCCACACCGGCTTTTAGATCTATAAAGCGTTTTGGTTAAAGGTCATCGTAAGTGATGGTGAAATCGGGGCCGAAATATTCCTTGTTGATTTCTGCCAAGAAGCCATTGTCCATCATTTCTTGGATAGCAGCATTGACTGGACCAACCAGTTCACTGCCGTTGGGGAAGATGAAACCTAATTGGTCGCTGGACATTGAAGGACCAACCAATTTGAGGCTTTCGGCATTTTCGCCCAGGTAACCTTGACCGGCAATCTCATCAATGATCACGGCGTCAATATCGCCAGCGATGAGTGCCTGCACTGCAAAGGGGAACTGCTCGAAAGCGCTGATGCGCTCAGCATCTAAGAAGGTAATTGCAGTTTCATAGTTTGTGGTGCCGGTCTGTGTGCCAAGTTTCAGGCTTTCATCGTTGACGATATCTTCAATGCTCTCAATGCGATCTTCATCAGCCCGAACTAAAAGGCGTTGATCGAGGTTGATATAGCCCATCGAGAAATCAACAATCTCAGCACGCTCTTCGGTGATTGTGATGCCATCGGCGGCGGCGTCAAACTGACCATCGGCTACGGCCTGGATCATGCCTTCCCAGGCGGCTTCAACATAGACTGGGGTGCAGTTAAGCAGGACACATATTTCGTCCCAGGCAGCATAATCCCAGCCAGCAGGTTCGCCGCTTTCAGGGTCGATGTAGTTGAAAGGCAGGTAAGCATTTTCAATAGCGATGGTAACTTCAAGACCATCGAGATCGGGCAGACCGCTTTCATCTTCGGGTGGGAAGAGATCATCATAGGTGATGTTGAAGTCGGGGCCAAAATAGACTTTGTTGATCTCAGCCAAATAACCATTTTCCATCAGTACCAAGAGGGCAGCATTGACAGGTTCAACCAGTTCACTCCCGTTGGGGAAGATGAAGCCAAGTTGATCGCTGGAGAGTGAATCGCCAACCAATTTAAGAGCATCGGCATTCTCGCCCAGGTAGCCCTGGCCGGCAATTTCGTCAATGATCACGGCGTCAATATCGCCAGCGATGAGCGCTTGAACTGCGAAGGGGAACTGCTCAAAGGCGCTGATGCGCTCGGCATCTAAGAAGGTAACTGCAGTTTCATAGTTGGTGGTGCCGGTCTGTGTGCCAAGTTTCAGGCTTTCATCGTTAACGATGTCTTCAATGCTGGTGATGCGTTCTTCGTCTACCCGCACTAAGAGACGTTGATCGAGGCTGATATAGCCGATCGAGAAGTCAACGATTTCGGCGCGATCTTCGGTAATGGTGATACCATCGGCGGCGGCGTCAAACTGACCATCTGCTACGGCTTGAATCATGCCTTCCCAGGCGGCCTCAACATAAACGGGGGTGCAGTTGATCACTTCACAAATTGCATCCCAGGCATCGTAATCCCAACCAGCGGGGTCACCGGTTTCGGGGTCGATATAGTTGAAAGGTAAGTAGGCATTTTCGATCGCGATGGTAACTTCTGCTCCACCAAGATCAGGTGCGCCTGTTTCCTCCTCAACGGCAGCGGGTTCTTCAACAGCTGGCGCTTCAGCAGCAGGTTCTTCAACGGCTGGTGTTTCTTTGGGTTGGCAGGCTCCTAATAAAAGACTGCCAATGATCAACAAACTAAAGATCCAATTAAACTTCTTCATCCTCTTCTCTCCTTTTAGATAGGTGGATGTGGTTTTGATTTTGGAGATGATGATCTCCTCGTACCTTACTCGACTAAAAATGTGGTTTTTGATATTTTTCGGGAAATGATGGTCCTTACCCTACATTTTTATTAATTTCGGGTACTGGTTAAGGATAGACGAACTATCTGAAATAAGCAATAGCAGAATGGACTATCTTTATCAATTGTTTATCGCATTAAGCATATTTCCTTTTCTAAATCTAAAATCAATTTCTTGGCGGACTGCGCGATTCTTTTTTCATCATGATTTCCTTTTTTGGGTCTTGAGGGTTAAAGAAAAAACCCCCGGCTAACCGGGGGTTTATGAACAAAAAAATTGGGTTACACAAAAAACACCGCCTCCGGTCAGGGTTGGGGGAGAGTTTTATGCATACGGTGGGTGCGGTTTGATCGTAACATTGTCGGGGAGTTTACTACGATGATCACAGTGAGTCAATGGTAAAACTATTCATTCGCTGCTAAAGTATTTTTGTAATCCAGGGCGCTGTTCATTCTGATGGGATTATGGCAGCACCTCAACCCAATTATCTGGCAGGGCGATCATATATATGTCAACTTCACTTGTTCCGGTGCGGCCCCAGTTGCTGGTAAAAATGATTTTTGTAAGATCGCGATTAACACTGACGTGCGGTTCAGCCCAATAATCTTTCTCAATATTTTCGCTAAATTGGGATTGGGTGTGTGCCAGACGCACAACGCGCCCGTTTTCCACCAATTCAAGAGCAAAAATGGAATCATCCATCCAGGTGAAATCCTTGGGGTGGCCTCCCAAATAGGTTGAGATGACTCCCCATCCTGGTTGGTCGAAGGCGCGCCCTGAGAAGTGGAATCCAATGGCGGTATGGCTGTAATCGATCGGCAGAAGCGGTGTAACTGACCCGGATGCCAGATCGAGCATTGAGATATGATCGGTATCAATATCCTGGAAGAGGATCACCTCTCTGCTGGCGGCGTCTAAAGCGGCATCATAATGTCCGATGATCCTCAGGAGGCCGCGGCCGTGTTCCAGGTTGTGATCGTAGACCATCAAGCCGCAGGGATCTGCATCGCTGCCCAATTCCCCGTGTTCACAATAATCATCAAAGCTGGCCAGAAAGTAGTTCCCCAGCGGGGAAATGGTGACATTATCAATAGCATATCCGGTGGGGATTTCCCGAATCGCAACGGTATCTTTCTGCATATCATAGATCAAGAATGCAAACGACTCCCAATCAGCGTCTTGGGCGAGCAATCCCCAATAGCGGGTGTCAAGGGATGGACTGCCTTCATAACGTGTCCACACGGCAGCGACATCTACCCCAGGAAAATCATGGGCAAAATCGCGTATTTCATCAATCCTTCCCGTTCTCAGATCGTATGACATGAGCCTGGTTTCATCGGCGTAATAAAGTAGATAGGAATCATGAGCATCCCAGCGCGGCTCCGCGTAAACAGGCACCTCTCCGAGGGGCTGAAGGGATCCTGCATCATAGAGATACCAGAAGGAATCGATCGAGCGTACCAGGAGCAGGCTTTCATCGGCGTTGAAAGACTGCACGCGCGCATACTCATTTTTCAATCCCTTGGATGAATCATCGGGGTTGGTGATGTCGTTGGCCCGGTCTGTGACCCGAATGATGCAGGTGCCGAAAACGGGATCGCGGAAAGGCGTACGAGGCGCTGGTTCAGGGAGTTCGGGCGTTTGGTAAACTTCGAAATCCAATATCCAAGGTATTTCATGATCGGGACATGCCTCAAGTTCAGGGTAGGGCACAGCTCCCAATATATAGTAATCAGCGCCCTCGATATCACCTTCATCTGCTCCATCGGCATCGAATGCCGAGTGCTCGGATTCTGCGACATCTCCGTTTTGGATGTCCAACTCAAAGGGGGAGCAGGCATTAAAGGCCAAGATCAGCATGACCCATACGATAAACCTTGATGGTTTCATCATTGAACCCACCTGATAAAAATCCAATCTGCATGCTGAAAATGGCACCGTTTTATTAATTGTTACTCCTGATAACGCCTCGTAGAAAGTATGCAAACGGCAGAAAGCAAACCAATCCCATCACCGCTATGACGATGAAATCAACTGCTGCAAACGGGGCACTAGTCAGCAGCGGCTGAATCAATAAAAAGATCAACAAGCCAATGAACAGCATGCTTCCCTGAAACAGCAGCCCCAAACCAGCTGTATACCCAAGCGCCTTAGCTCTCCAAAGTTGTATACCGACAATGATAAATGCCGGCGCGATAAAAATATCCGAAATATTTACTGCTAACTCAGATGGGTTGATCAAAACCCCGGTACGCAGGGCATTGGTGATCAGGCCAATAACTCGCAGAAAGAACAATAGACCAAGTGCGACCAAAACACCGCCGCAGAGTTTCTCGGGCACGCGGCCGCTGATCTGCTGCTGTACAATTTTTCCGTCAATATTTACGGCCAAACCGATCAGTGTATAAACACTCAGCACGGCTATGACAAGGTTCAAAAGGAAAGCCCAGTTAAACGGCAAAGCAAAGACATAGGCAATGGTATTGTAAATTCCAAAGAAAAGCGCACCGGTCCAAAAAAGGAGACCGATCAATTTCCCGCGCCGCGCTGCCCACATCGACCCAAGTAAGATGGGCACCCCAATGAAGAGATTGACCACATCGTTGGGCATGAAAGTACGCAATAATTGCTCCGTGGGATAGATCTGATCCTGGTACAAAAGACTGTATACCGAAACGCCTGCCATCAGCAGGGCAATGATCAAAGAACTGGCATATATGAGCGTCAAATTGTGCTTGACCGGTAAGCTGCGATCGTGATTTTGATTCATTTCTATCTGCTCATCTACCTGGAAAACCTGCATGCCAATCATTCCTGTTCCACCCCACGAATTTGTACGATGATCCTTTTTTATGGTAACTGTTTTTATATTAATTTCCAGTGCTTCTGCGACCGAACTTGCCCCCAGATATGGAGGAGCATTCTTTGAGGGAATCGTGTTGTAAACGGATAGTCTGCATTGAAACAGGTCGTAATCAGGTTGAGTTTTGATCCGGGGGAGGCGGTGCGGGTGTTTGGCCCCCCAATGCTGGTGGGAAGAAAGTGAGATTGCTTCTCCGAATCTCCTACCAGTGCTCATGCACTGGATTAGCGTCCCCCAAGGGGATCCAGTCAAGCTGGACGAACGGTGCTCCGCGAATGCAGCGGGTAGGATTCCGTCTACCAGTGCCCATGCACTGGATTAGCGATGCAGCCAATAGGAAGTGGCTTGCTCGCGTATGCTCGCGCAAAACATAGGGACTCGTTTATTTTTTTTTGAGGAACGAGTGGTTATGTTTTTTGGCGCGGGTTGAAAATATTTGGTTGTTAAGGTGCTGGGGTGTTGAGATTCCTGTCTGCGGGGGAAGGAGGAGGCGCCGTGAATGGGGTAATTTGCTTCTGGGGGAGTTTGAGGGTAGGGAAAAACATAGGTACTCGACTTGTCTTTTTGGAGGAACGAGTGGCTATGTTTTTTTGTGTGGGGTGATCAGTATTTTGTTGTTAAGGTGCTGGGCTATTGAGATTACTTCTCCGGCCCCCCTGACCCCCCAATGCTGGGGGGAAGAAAATGAGATTGAAATCGACCTGAATCAGGTTTGCCGCCCTTTTGGTTTTTGGTATTTCTAGCAAGGG
>JBDLJO010000102.1:0-8334 GCA_039714275.1 Chloroflexota bacterium
CGCTCACAGATAAGCACGGCAATCAACGAATCCACTGCCACTCTGGGGGAAAATATGATCAACCAGATGGCAGTTGGCGCAGTCAAGAGCGAGTATGAAGCACTGGGCATGAATACCAGTCAACTGCAAACCGCCTACATTTTACGCGTCGGCGGCATTATGCTGCTGATCTCGCTGCTCGGTGGAATCTGTACGATCAGTGTTGGTTTCCTGGCTTCCCGAACAGCGGCTGGCGCCGCGCGCGATATCCGTAAAGGCGTGTTCAAGAAGGTAGAAAATTTCTCTAACGCTGAGATTGACAAATTCTCCACTGCTTCATTGATCACTCGCTCGACCAACGATGTAACCCAGGTTCAAATGGTGATCTATATGACGATGCGCATGGTCTTTTACGCACCGATCATCGGTATCGGCGGCGTTATCCGGGCCATCGATAAGAGTGCCAATATGTGGTGGATCATTGCTGTGGCAGTGATCGCCCTGCTGAGCATGATCTTAACTATTTTTACGATTTCCCTACCGAAGTTCAAAATCATCCAAAGCCTGATTGACCGGCTTAACCTGGTAACACGCGAGAATCTATCCGGGATGATGGTTATCCGGGCATTTAATAAGCAAGAAGATGAGACAGCGCGTTTTGACAAAGCCAACCGCGACTTGACCGATACCAGCTTATTTGTTGCCCGGGTGATGGTGACGATGATGCCGGCGATGATGTTTGTGATGAACGTGCTTTCCGTAGGTATTATCTGGGTAGGCGCTCACCAGGTCGCCCAATCAACTATGCAGGTCGGGGATATGATCGCATTTATGCAATATGCGATGCAGATCGTCTTTGCCTTCCTGATGATGTCGATGATGTTCATCTTTTTGCCCCGAGCAGCTGTATCTGGCGGGCGGATTGCGGATGTTCTAGAAACCGAGGTCACGATCACCGATCCAGAGGATCCGATCCAATTCAAGGCACCCTTTAGCGGCGAGATAGCGTTCCGCAATGTATCGTTCCGGTACCCCGGAGCCCTCGATGATGTGCTGCACAATATCAGCTTCACCGCCCTACCCGGCAAGACGACGGCCTTTATTGGTTCGACCGGGTGCGGCAAATCCACCGCAATCAACTTAATTCCGCGGTTCTATGATGTCACCGAAGGTGGTATCTACCTGGACGGCGTGGATATACGTCAGGTTGAGCAGAGTGATTTGCGGGATAAGATCGGTTATGTGCCGCAAAAGGGCATGTTATTCTCGGGCACCATTGAAAGCAACCTGTTGTACGCCGACAAGAATGCTGGGGAGCAAGTGCTAAAAGAAGCGGCAGATATCGCCCAGGCCAGCGAGTTCATCTATGCAAAACCGGAAGGCCTGGATGCTGAGATCGCTCAGGGCGGCTCGAATGTTTCAGGAGGGCAGAAACAACGATTAGCGATCGCGCGCGCGATCGTCAAAAAACCACCCATCTACATCTTCGACGACAGCTTTTCAGCTTTGGATTTCAAAACCGATTCTGCCCTGCGCAAGGCGCTCAAGCAAAAGACGGGGGACAGCACCGTGCTGATCGTCACCCAACGTGTGGCAACCGTCAAAACGGCAGATCAGATCATCGTACTCGATCAAGGACGTGTGGTCGGAAAAGGGAAGCATCAGGAACTTATGGAACACTGTAAAACATATCAGGAAATTGCAACGTCACAGTTGAGCAAGGAGGAGCTGTCATGAGTATGCAAAGGAACTCAACATCTTCCAAGCCCAAATCTGGCGATAGTCCATTGAAAGGGCGCGGTCCTATGAGACACGGTGGCCCGATGTCGATGATGAAAGGTGAAAAAGCCCGCGATTTTAAGGGCACGATGCGCCAATTGATCCAGTATCTTGGTTCTTATAAAACATCTATCGTGATCGTGATGCTGATCGCGGCGGCCTCCACCATCTTCAGTATCGCTGGTCCTAAAATATTGGGACAGGCAACCACCAAGCTTTTTGAGGGCGTGATGGCCCAGATCGCCGGGAGCGACGCGGGGATTGATTTTGAATATATTGGACGCATTATCCTGATCACTCTGGGATTGTATATCGTCTCATCCCTGTTTGGCTATATTCAGGGGTGGATTATGTCGGGCATTTCTATGGATATTACTTATCGTTTCCGAAAGGATATCGCCGATAAAATAAACCGGTTGCCATTCAAATACTTTGACAACACCAGCCAGGGTGAGGTGCTCTCTCGAATCACCAATGATGTTGATACGGTCAGCAACACCCTCAACCAGAGTCTTTCGCAAATTATCACCTCGGTAGTAACGGTGATCGGCATCTTGATCATGATGTTAACCATCAGCTGGCAAATGACCCTGGTGGCCCTCTTGATCGTGCCGCTTTCGATGTTTATTATTATGGCGATCGTGCGTCAATCCCAAAAATACTTCAAACAACAGCAAGAATACTTGGGTCATATCAACGGTCATGTCGAGGAAATGTTTGGCGGACATCAGGTGATGAAAGCTTTCAATGGCGAAGCTGATAGTGTGGCGCGCTTTGAAGGGTTGAACGACACGCTCTTCAGTTCGGCCTGGAAATCCCAATTCTTATCGGGTTTGATGATGCCGATCATGAGCTTTGTTGGCAACCTGGGTTATGTAGCGATCAGCATTTTGGGCGGATATCTGGCGATTAAAAATGCGATCACGATTGGTAATATCCAGGCCTTCATTCAATACATGCGCTCGTTTACCCGTCCAATCACCCAAATCGCCAATATCTCCAATGTTTTCCAGCAGACTGCCGCCGCGGCCGAACGAGTTTTTGAATTCCTGGCAGAGGACGAGGAAATCCCCGATGCGGCCGACCCGGTGCTGCCAAAAGCCATCGATGGGCATGTTGTCTTCGATAAGGTTAAATTTGGCTACAGTCCCGACAAAATGGTGATCCATGATTTCTCCGCGGATGTCAAACCGGGACAGCAGATCGCGATCGTCGGCCCGACCGGTGCGGGCAAGACCACGATCGTAAAATTGTTAATGCGTTTCTATGATGTAAACCAGGGCTCAATTCGGATAGACGGCACCGATATCAAGGATTTCATGCGCGGGGATTTGCGCTGCATGTTCGGGATGGTGCTGCAGGATACCTGGCTTTATAACGACAGCATCATGGAAAATATCCGCTATGGAAAACCCAGCGCGAGCGATGATGATGTGTATGCCGCGGCCAAAGCCGCTCATGTAGACCACTTCGTGCGCACCCTCCCTGAGGGGTATGATCTGGTGCTCAATGAGGAAGCAACCAATATCTCGCAAGGTCAAAAACAGCTTTTGACCATCGCCCGGGCAATCGTGACAGACCCCCGTATGTTGATCCTGGATGAGGCTACCAGTTCGGTTGATACGCGTACTGAGGTTCTGATCCAACAAGCGATGGATAATCTGATGAAAAACCGGACCAGTTTTATCATCGCCCACCGTCTGTCCACCATCCGTAACGCCGACTGGATCCTGGTGATGAACGAGGGGGATATTGTCGAGCAAGGCGAGCATGAAACGCTGTTAGAACGCGATGGGTTCTACGCGGAGTTGTATAACAGCCAGTTTGAGCATGCAGAAGTCAATTAACTACGGCAGGTACAGCAACCATTCCGCCTAATAGGTGGGACGGCTGCTGTACCTGGTTTTTCAAACTGGCAATAATTGGGATGATAATCTGGTATCAGCTCATCTAGGCTTGGGCTGATTCAGCGTTGATCAAGATCAATCCAAGGTGAGTTTTTGAAGCGGTTCGATCACCTGGGGGCCTTCATTGGATGGGTAACTGGCCAGGGTTGAGACCGGATATTGCGCCATCTGATCTGCTGGATAGGGTTTTAGTAAATGCGCTAATACAGCTGGATCTTTTTCCTCTGGGTCCAGCCACAGGTCATAGGCATCTCGAGGAAGTATGACCGGCATGCGGTTGTGCACCTTGGCAACCAACCGATTCGGTTCTGTCGTGAGGATAACAGCGCTGGGGATGACTTCTCCCTGCGGCGAGGTCCAGGTCTCCCAAAGTCCCGCAAAGGCAAAGGGCGCTTTCGATTTCAGATGAATATATACCGGTAATTTCTTCTTCGTTCCTTCAACTTTAATCCACTCAAAAAAGCCGTCCGCCGGGATAAGACAGCGGCGTGCCCGGAAAGCCTCACGGAAAGATGGTTTTTGAGCCGCCGTTTCCGAACGGGCATTGATCATGCGGCTGGCAAATTTCTTGTCTTTTGCCCATGAGGGAATCAAACCCCAATGATGAAATTTTAGCTGCCTGTCGCCATCATCGCGAATTACCGGGATAGGCTGCGTGGGCGCGATATTATAACGAGGAAAAAAATCATCTGACCCAATCTCAATCTTTAGGCCAGGAAAGGCGGCGACAAATTCATCCAAGGTTATGGTCAAGGTATAACGACCGCACATCTAATGCCTCCTTTAAACAAATAGCACTTGCAGATCCGACTTTATTTTACCGCTTGAATGCTGTGATCACGATTCAATCAAGGTCTAGTATGCGTTTTTTTTTGATCCCGCTTCGGTTCCTGGGGGCATCAAGCGACCAAATCGGAAGCTGTCTGAGATTGTCGTAGACCAGGTTTTCCAAATCGTCTTGGGCCAACCCTAATGGCGCCAAGGTCTGGTGCACTGCCCGCAGCAGCAGTTCTTTGTAGCGCGGTTTATTAACCAGGGAATAATCCGGCTTAAGCGGCAAATCCCAGGCGAAGATACTGGTCTTTTCACCATGCGTGTAAATAAATTTGACCCTTTGTCCAACACGGACATGTTTCCCCTCAGCGGCCAGCTGCCGGGCAGCTTTGGCAGATAAGGAATTACCTTTGTATTCATGGGGTTCTCGTGACAGCTTGGTCTGACATACCAGGTCTTCAATGGGTACGCGCTGTGCATCCAGGTCGGCAAACAACCCCTGGGTGAGGGCAATCGCCTGAGGTATGAGACCGGCTAAATGGGCGGCGTCCGGTTCCCCTGCTAAAAGGGCCATGATCTCCCGTTCGGCATTTGCGATCCAGTTGGGGGTATCCGATCTACGCTGCGCCATACCTCTGACCTTGAGGGCACCGTGATCGAATTTGCCAAAATAGCGATTGGCAGCCCCAATGCGCGGGTTGAGTTTGGAGGCAGTGAAGATCAACCAGTCAAAGATGCCTTCCAATTCAATGATCAAGCCGGTCCGAAACATGATCTCATCCATCAGTGGGCTGAAATCTTCGGGCTGGTTGGCGCCCTCTTTTTGCACAAATAAGCTGTCCACATTGGCCGCCAAGACCCGAAAGCCCAGCTCTTGCGCGGTTTCAATCGCAGTCACCAGCATCTCACGTCCAATTGCACAGATGGCTTCATGGGCTTGAATATTGCCAAAGAGGTTGTTTTTATATCCTTGATAGCCAAAGGAGACATACCCCAACCACTTGAGGGCATCGGCAATCGATTGGAGAACAGGAAGCTGGGGATCGTCGCGGTCAAGTTTTTTTATCGCCTGTTTGACGCTGAGACGCTTATTAAGCAGCGGGGCAAGCACGCTGGCAACCAGACCATCCTGATCCTGGCTGATGGGCACGCCGCTGTCAGGGACATAGCGTGTTTTTTTTCCGACGACGCCGATCATTTCACCGCTGATATTCCAGGTCCTCATGATCGATGGGTACATAGAGAAGAAATCGATCTCGGCGACAAAGGGATGCACCCCGACGATCGGCCGGTAATTCAGGCCGCCGCCATCCGCGGCGTTCAACCCCAAAGCGGATTTATAGCGCTCGGTCTGGCGCTTATGCAGCGGAATCAAAATCCCGCGGTCCAGAGCTTCTCGAATTTGCATGGCGGTAAAACCTGACCCCGGACTGTTGCGGGCTGCGGTTTGGACATCGACATTGGTGACCCGCGCCATCTCAACTGCGGAGCGCATACTGAATTTGAAACCCATATCCATCGTGGAATTCTTAGGATCAATATGCCAGCGTCCAAACAAGCGGGTTTGTTGGGCACGGAAATAGATGCTGCCGTAGCTTTCATAGGTGGTTTCTTGAATGGTGCGAACCTTTTGCCGTTGGTCTCTGCTGGGGTTAAAATCGATGCTATGCCGTTTGGCGCTTCTAAATAAGTAGGGGAACAACCAACCATCCCCCCAACGGGCGAAGATGGTATCGGGGTCGTATTGATCCAAGATGCGCTGCAAAGTTATCAGCAGATTTGGCTCATCTGATAGGTCCAGCGTTATGAGTTCATCACCAACCTTAATGTCCAGGTGAGTTGGGGGGGCGTGCTGCGGGTCGGTATTGGGCTCGATGGCAAGCGCGCGCAGGGGCGGCAAGTCATATACTGTGTCCCAGGGGCTGTCAATGGCTTCGATCTTTAGAATCTGGTTACGGTCATTGGTCTGCACCTGACACCGGGCCATGGGAAAGACCTTTTTGGCAACTCCGAAGCGGATGGGGAAAGGGATTTTGGCGTCGAAATAACGCACCCATTGATAGGATTTTTTCATCCGGTAAAATAATTTCTCTTGGGCGACCGGATTATCTACCTGAATCATGAGCACCGGCAGCATGCCCTGGTATAAATCTTGTTTGATGACCAGCGCCGTTTTGGGCGGTGATTTGTGATTTCGTAAATCTTTTTGAATGGCCCGTAAGCGATGATCATCTCCCGAAAGGTAAAACGTGGTTTTGAAGGGTTGGACGAGGCGGTGGCGCAGGCCGTCATCACCCAACAGCCAGATCACCGCGCCGTCAATTTCGTCAGGATAGATCGACAAAAGCCAACCAATGCGCTCACGGGACATAATGGTATTCTGGATATTTGATCGAGAGTATCTCTTCTCGAAAATTTTGCAGCCTGACATCGAGGTGATCTTCAATGATTTCTATTGCATGTTTTAGATAGGCTGCCTGGTCCTGGCTGTCTTTCAAAGCGGTTTCCAGACGGTTGATTTTTTTGGCATCATCTTTTGATCGCTGTTCAAGCTGTTGGATGGTTTTTTGCTGTTCAAGGTTCATCATCATCAGGATCGTAGCAACCGGTAAGGGATGGGAAGTTTTCTCAGCAGCAGGGAGGTGAAACTCAGCCTTATTCCATAAATCATCCAGGATATATTTATCGTCCGCCAGCAGCAGTGCGCGGCGGAACTTGCTAAAATAGCCCTTTTCTTTTTGATACTGCCAGGTGAATGGTGGTACGGTATGCCCCATGACTTCACTCGATAAAACTGTATTGACGCCTGGGTTCAGGCGGCGTCAAAGCAGGGTATTCAACTTGATCGGCGGCGTTGAGGAGCGCTTTTAGCAAGTGGGGGCGGGTCTGCCCTGAACGGGCGCTGACCAGCACCGGTGCTTGCTGGCTGAGCCGGCGCAGATTCAAAATAGATTCAAACAACAGTTGGTTAACTTCCCGATCAGGAGCGCTTTCGTCATAGAAGGTGGTGAGCAGATCTAAAACCAGGGTGGGGGTTGGGGCGTCTGGTGTCTGAATCAGCAGTTCGACCATTTGATAGCAGGTCTCTGCACGTGAGAGATAAATGTGTTCGTCCAAGATATGCTCATAATGGGGCGTGACTGCTGCTATGGCATAGTTGATCCCGTAATGGTCATAGCGATTGCCGCCGATCAACAATCTGACCGGGTTCTCTAACGCCAGCGCCACGATTAACGCATGCATCCTTTGGCGGGTAAAAGCGCGTTGACCAACAATAAGTGTGATGCTGGCGGGAGGGAAACGATTGTCCGGGTTCATCCCCCTAAGATAAAGGATGTTAGGGGGTTTATCAATTCCCTGCCGGGTAATATTCATCAACATAGAACTACCCCATAGGGGTAGATGTGGTTTGATGTGGTCATCCACCCCAGGGCGCTTGAGGATGATCAAAATTCCAGCCTTCCAACATCCAGCGCAGTATCTCCCGGCCTTTGATCTGGAATTTATGTAATATGCTGCTGATGTGTTTTTTGACGGTTTCTCTTGAGATATGCAGGGTTTCGGCGATCTGGGGGTTGGTCATCCCCTGGCAGGCCAGGGCGGCAACTTCCCGCTCGCGTTTGGTCAGCTGCTGCCAGAGGGCGATCTTAGTTTGCAGATCTTGGACGGCCATTTCCGAGAGCACTTTCGAGACCTCAGCATCCAGCATACTGAAAGCTTGATTGACCTTTACCTGGTTCGACCGCTTGCCTCTGAAACTGGAAATCAGAGGGCTATCCATCAGCCGCCGCAGCGCGTGCTGTAAGCTGTGTCCCATGTAGCTGAAGCCGTTTTCGGTCATATAAATTCACGGTCCTTAAAAGAATTGATCTCTGGCGTTGGGCATGAATGTAGT
>JBDLJO010000103.1:0-8214 GCA_039714275.1 Chloroflexota bacterium
CACATCCAGGAATCGCGAGCGTTTACAAATTTTATCCAACGATCTCAACAAAATTGTCCTCGATGCTGGCGGGCGGTTCTATTTTGCCAAGGACAGCACTTTGAGCCACGAGCAAGCCGCACAGTTTTTAGGGGATGACACCCTCAAACAATTCCGCGCCCTGAAAGAACGCTGTGACCCCGAAGGCCTCCTCGAAACTGACCTCTACCGCCGCCTTTTTGCAGGTTCTTAATTCCCTTAGCAATAAATATCAGCACGCCCACGCACCCCTCCTGCTAATATCTGCCTTTATTTTGTCATTCCGAACGGCAGTGAGGAATCCCTAAAGTGAACGCCTGCAAACGAATCTGAATATCATTCTGATCTTATTCTCTTGCCATTTTTAGCCGCAGACGAGAAATCTTGCGCATGCATGTCCTTGCGAGGATGGCTTTTTCCGACGAAGCAATCTCCCCATTTTCTCTTATCGAAACGGTAATCCCATTTCTGATGCGTTGATTCGCCGACTCGACGGCTTCTTTAATGTGTTGCCACTACATATTTGAAAAAATTAGGTTCAATAAGGTACCCGCCGTTGTCGAGGCGGAATTCCTCAACCGCATCTGTAACGGCTGTCTTCAATTTCTCTTCGCCGATAACCTGAATCATCCCCTGAAAAGGTCCTGCAGCAGCATTGGCTCGCCAAAATTCATCAAAATCGGAGTAGGAAAATGGGCAGTTTACCTCACCACTCTCGATCACATTCAATCCGGCATCTTCAAATAAGCTTTCCAATATTCCTGGAGCAGAGAGTTCAAAAGGACCGCCGCCTGATGGAGACTTTGGCATCGCATCTCCGATGGCCTTAAAAATGACACTAAATTGTACCTTTTCCGGATGGCTGAATAGAGACGCCACAACACGACCTTTCGGTTTGCAGACTCGCCCAAGCTCGCGCAAAGCGTTGACTCGATTTTCTGAGTACTGGACTGCATTAGCTGCAAATACAGCATCAAATACACCATTATCATAGGGCAAACTTTCAATATCGCCAACTCGGAAATCCCCATTCGGCATGCGCTCACGAGCAAACGCGATCAACCCTTCTGCTGCATCCAGTCCGCTGACTTGTGCGCCGCGTTCTGCCGCCAGCACACTGGCACCGCCGCCACCGCAGCCAGCATCCAAAAAATGTGTACCTGAACCTGTTAAAATTTTGTCTAACATGATTTCCCATAACGGGCTGTGCAGCGGTTCTTGCATAATGGCCCAATCTTGAGACTGCTTACTCCAAAGTGCCCCTTGCGTTTCTGCTTTTCCCATCATTGCCTCCAATTACTAAGCGAGATCTAAAAGGAGACTTTATTATAGTGGAAAATTAGACAAATGGGATAGTATTTATAGCAAAATAAAAAAGATATGCAATATTTGTTTTGCTATAAATATTGCATATCTTCTGTGGATTCTCTTTATTTTTTTTAAACAGCCTGAAATTTTTATCCAATCACACCCAGCTTACGCCCCACCTCACCAAAGACCTCCAGCCCCTGGTCAAGATCGTCGCGCTCGTGCGCCGCCGAGATCATCACCCGGATCCGGGCTTTGCCGCGCGGCACCGTTGGGAACCCAATTGCCATCCCAAAGACACCCGCCGCATAAAGCTCACGGCTGAATTCCTGCGCCAGCGGCGCCTCACCCAGCATCACCGGTGTGATCGGAGTCGCGCTCTCACCGGTATCGAAGCCCAGTGTGCGCATCTCAGCTTTGAAATAATCCGCGTTATCCCAAAGCTTATCGACCAGGGTGGTAGATTCCTCCAGTATGGTCACTGCCTCAATGCAGGCTGCCACGTCCGGAACCGTCATCGCAGATGAGAAAAGGAAAGGCCGTCCGCGTTGATGCAGCCACTTGACCACCTTTTCATTTCCGGCCACTACGCCGCCCATCACCCCAAAAGCCTTGGAGAGCGTCCCCACTTCGACATCCACTTTCCCGTGCAGGTTGAAGTGATCTACAATTCCGCGCCCACCTTTTCCAACCACCCCCTCGCCGTGGGCGTCATCCACCATCAGCAGCGCCTCGTAATCTTTGGTCACATCGTAGATTTCATCCAGCGGTGCCAGATCGCCATCCATGCTGAAAACGCCGTCCGTAACCACCAGCGCGCGCCCGTATTCACCGCGCTTCTCATCCAACTGCACCTTCAAATCACTCGCATCGCAGTGCAGGTAAGGGATGATCTTAGCGCCGGAAAGGCGGCATCCATCGATGATGCTGGCGTGATTCAACCTGTCCGAAAAAATCACATCCCCGCGCCCCACCAAAGCCGGGATTGTGCCCAGGTTGGCGGTGAAGCCCGATTGGAACGTGATCGCCGAAGAAACGCCTTTAAATGCGGCCAGGCGCCGGTCAAGTTCCACATGCAGATCCATCGTGCCGGCAATCGTGCGTACCGCCCCGGGGCCCATACCGTATTCGTCCAGCGCCTTTTTAGCCGCCGCAACGATTCGTGGGTGGTTAGCCAGGCCCAAATAATTATTAGAGCAAAAATTAAGCGCCTTTTTGCCGTCAACCATCAGCCAGGCGCCCTGAGGTGAACCGAGTGTGCGGATTTGGTTGTAGAGACCCGCATCGTGCAAATTTTGAAGTTCCTCATCAAGCCATGCAAGTTTTTTAGACATTTTCTCCTCTTTCGAAAAGTTATAGTTTGTTGAGATCTTTGCTCCACTCAACTTATGTGTCTTGTAGTGCCAATCTTATGTTTCTGTCATTTCGAGCGTAGCGAGAAATCTTGCGATTCTATACTTTCTCATTATCTCGTTCATTAACTAGAGCCAACTTCTGAGCCCGAGATAATTGCTTGATCTCATGCTCGCGCTTCATCGCCGTGGACCGATCCGCTTGCACCTCGGTATAAACCAGCGCTACCGGACCGCGTGCGCGCGTGTAGCGTGCGCCGCGCCCGGCATTATGCTCGCGCACTCTCCGCTGCGGGTCAGTTGTCCAGCCGGTGTAATAGGTCCCATCAGCACACGCTACGATATAGCAGTAGGCTGCCATATTGCTTAGTCTTCTCCCGGTTTACGACGCTGCGTCAGCCCAAATAAATTGCCAAAAAATTCTTTGGACAGCGCTCGTTTGGGCAGCGGCTCATGCGCCATCCCAAATTTAGCATCTTTCCTGTCTAGCAGCCATTTATCATGGCCTTGGCGCAGCTCTTCAAAGCGAGCGTCCAGATCATCAGTATTACCTGCCGCAATCTTCTCCCGCATATTTTCCAGCGCTGCAATCGTCTCATCGAGCGCCCGCAGGGTTGATTCCGAGCTGTATTTTGCCATCCCGGTGATCGCCTTCGGTTCTCCAAGCAGTGAGAAAGCTCCCGTAGACCCTGCAAAGGCTCGCCCGGCCATTCTCTGGGCGTCTGGCCAACCTACACGATCAATATTGATATCCAATATCGCCGCACCAAGCAGCTGTGGCAGGATATGGATCGCTGCCATCAAACCTTCGATTTCGGCCGCATCGGAAAATAACGGTACCGAACCAACCAGTTGGATTAGATCTGTGGCCAGCTTAACTGCTTTGGCATCGGTTTCTGGTAAAGTAGCTATCGCCATAGTGCCTTTTTCAAAAAGATCAGCATGGGCCGCATCAATGCTCTCTTCCGCCTCATATAAATAGTCCGGATTGATTGACGGGGTCAGGCCCACATAAGAGCATCCTTTCGGCAAAAATTCACCCACCCAGGCCGCAGTTTGTGTTTTTATCGGTGCGGTATCGAGTACCACGGCACCGGTTTGCATCCCGGGTAGCACAGTTTCCATCATTTCGCCCATTTGATCGGCCGGCACTGCCAGCAAGATCACATCGGCTTTACTGATAGATTCCTGAAGCCACATCACGGTCGAATCAACCGCCCCCATCTTCTTGGCCTTTTTGGCCGTCACTGGGTCTGTATCATAACCAATCCGCGTAATGGTCTCTTTGTGCTCGTCCAGCGCCAGTCCAAAGGAAGCGCCAATTTGGCCTAAGCCAATCAATAAAAATTGAACAGTCATAATACCCTTTCCTAATGCTGCTGATCCGCTTTTTGCAAAGCTGCCAGCAAACGATTTTCTAAGTTTTCCTCTGCAGGAATTGAATTTTGATGAGCCCGAATAAGACGGCTTGCCCGTGGTGAAACGCCTGCCTCAAGGGCTATTTCCGCTCCCCAGGCGGGATGCTGCGCCGCGACCACGAAGGGAGTTTGCCACCCTCGGGCTTCCTTTTCCCCCCAGGCTTGAGCGCGCTTGGGCCACAGCGCTTTTCCCAGCACAACAAAAACCCGCTGCCACAAACGTAGTGGGTAGCGGATTTTGCCAATATCATGCAGCAGCGCTGCGACCTTAAGGTCAGGGTCTACCGTCCTATCATCCTCAAGGGTTCTTAGCACTCGCAAGCTGTGGGATTGCTCACTTGGTTGTAGGCGGGAGAAAAGCGTCATCTGTTCGGGGGTCAGGATTGCTTGGACCTCAGCAAGATCAGCCTCACTTAAAGTCCTTGCCTTAAGCGCCTGCCCAAATTGACGGGCGCGATAATAAATAGAAGGTAGCTTCATCCTACTAGAACGCGGAAAAGAAATTGCAGCGCCGGGCCGATGATCCATCCTAGGATATCAATCCCGATATATGGGCCTGCAATAAAAAGCACCATCAAGATCATAGGTCCATAAGGGCGTATCTGGGCTAACTTGTCCGACCAGGTTGGCGGCAAAAAATAATCCGCGATTTTTTCGCCGTCCAAAGGAGCCAACGGGATTAAATTGAAGAGCATTAATACTAAATTGATCACGATGAACTCCAGGAAAATTTGAGGTACCGTGGGCAGTAAATGACTTCCTGAAGAGTAACTGTCGTGAAAAGCCTGCTCTAAAGATATAAAACTGAAACGGAAGAATAAAGACGCCAGGAACGCCAGCACCAGGTTTGAAGCCGGTCCTGCTAATGAGACCCACATCAATGCCGATGGTGTTCGCCGTTTGAGCGCGTAGGGATTGACCGGCACCGGTTTAGCCCACCCAAACCCCGCCACCACTAAAAGCAAAGACCCCATCGGGTCAAGATGGGACAGCGGGTTCAAGGTTAAGCGCCCGTTATAGCGTGGCGTATCGTCCCCAAAATAATCCGCTGTCCAGGCGTGGGCAAATTCATGGACCGAAAACGCTGTCAGCAGTACAATAATTCTCGAAATTAACGTCGAAAAATCAAGATCAAGCATAAAATACCTCTCGGCGAGATTATACCATTTTGCCCCTGATATAAGATATAATCACCTCATGTTACCTGATCTAAAGATTAACGATATTGTGCGTCTGCGCAAACCCCATCCTTGTGGCAGTCACAAATGGAAAGTGCTGCGCCTGGGTGCCGATATTCGTCTTGAGTGTATGGGCTGTCAGCGAATCGTGATGCTGACCCGCCGAAAACTGGCCCAGCGGCTAAAAGCTGTGGTTGCAGATCAAGAAAAGCACTAGCCTGTATTTAATCCCCATGAAAAAAAAGCATTTAATTCGAATCTGGATATTGTTGAGTTTGGTTGCCGTAGCAGGTTGTAATATGCCCGCTTCGGAAGAGCCATCGCAGGAGATCAATATTACCCAGGCCTACCAGACCATTGAAGCGCACCTTACCGAAGCAGTTGGGCAGCCCCTCAAAGGCAGCACCGAAACGCCCACCGCACCTCCAGCCCCCACGGATAGCGGTGATTCTACGCCAGTGGAGTCGCCCACAGCAACCGCGACCGTCCAGCCAACGGTATCAGCAGCGCCAAATTGCGATCAGGCCGCCGCCGCGTATCCCAAAATTGATATCACCATAGACGATAACACCGAATTAGCACCCGGCCAAAAATTTACCAAGATATGGCGTGTGGTCAATGTCGGCCAGTGTACCTGGACACCGGAATATACCGTAGTCTTGTTCTCTGGTGATCGTATGGGCGCGGCAGAAGGCACTACCCTCACCGAAAATATTGCCCCCAATCAGACCGTAGATATTTCTGTCGATATGATCGCGCCCGAACAGCCGGGTGTTTATCAGGGCAATTGGAAGCTGCGCAACGCCGCAGGAGAATATTTTGGCATTGGCCCCGGTGGAAGTTCACCTTTTTGGGTGCGCATTAACGTTGTGCAAACGCTTACCAGTACGCCAACCACGGCCCCAACACCAACCACAGAACCCTTGGTCCAGGCCAGCGGACCATTGACCCTTGCCAAGAATGATTTCGTTGATCTTGACTACTTGGTCATTGATAGCGCTGCCGGTGACCTGCAGTATCGTTTCGATGCCCCTGCGGAGCACCAATTAATACCCCAGGGCAGCGTTGTTTGGGGCGTTTTTGGCGATAATCAGCCGGGCCTGGGTGATTGTCAGTCCGCCAGCCTGGCAAGTACCCCGTTGGTGATTGAAAACATTGCCGTTGGCACCTATATCTGCTATCGTACCGACCTAAGTTTGTTAGGCTGGATGCGCTATGATCTGCTCGACACCGGCGACAACAGCCTCACCCTCGAAATGCTGACCTGGCAAACACCCTAGTTATTGAATGTCGTTGCGAGTAACGAGTCCAGTGTTAACCTCGCTAGGAAACACCCCCTCCTCAACAGAGTTGAATTCCCCCCAGTATTGGGGGGTTAGGGGGGCGCTCTCAGGTATTGCACCTTGTCATATATTGCTCATCAAAAAGGATAAGCCATAGTGGGAACACTTTATCTGGTCGCAACACCAATTGGTAATTTAGGGGATATCACCTACCGTGCCGTTGAAGTACTTGGCCAGGTGAATTTTATTGCCGCGGAAGATACCCGTCAGACGCGCAAATTACTCTCTCACTATAAAATTGAAGCCGCCCAACGATTGATCTCCTATCATGAGCACAGCAAAGATCATCAGCTCGCCAAGATTGTTGCCTTGCTGGATGATGGCGATGTCGCCTTGGTCTCCGATGCCGGTACGCCGGGCATTAACGACCCTGGCTTTGCCCTGGTTGGGGCAGCTTTGGACGCAGGTCATCAAGTTGTGCCCGTTCCTGGACCCAGTGCCCCCATTGCCGCCATTATTGGTTCTGGCTTGCCCGCAGACTCTTTCCTTTATTTAGGCTATCTGCCTCGCAAAACGGCCGCCCGGGTAAAAGCTTTGGATTCGGTCATTACATCACCGCACACCCTTATATTTTTGGAAACGCCTCATCGCTTAGTAAATGCCCTGGCTGATATTCAATCTGTGCTTGGCGATCGGGAAATTGCCGTTGCTCGAGAATTGACCAAACTTTATGAAGAATTTTTCCGCGGCAGTGTAGGTCAGGCGCTGGCGCACTTCCAGGACAATCCCCCTCGCGGGGAGATCACCCTGGTTATTGCTGGTGCCGCTGATCAAAAAACGGCCTGGTCGACGGACGATCTTGAAAAAGCTGTTGCCGAAGCGTTGATCACCGACCAAAAACCTTCGGTAATCGCCCGGCGTCTGGCAGCTGAATCAGGTTGGCCTCGTCGGGATATTTATGATATGGTTACCAGGTTGCGAGACGAAGGTACAACCACCTAATATTGGTTAAATCAAATGTAGCTCATCTGTTGACCTTAAATTGTGTAGCACTAGGATGCCTATGAATCTTGACCACACCACCCTTTTTACTGAATTTGATCCCCAAAATATGCTTGCCGAAATTGCCGGGTTGCCAGATCAACTGACCGCGGCCTATCATCTTGGAAATACCCTGCCCCTACCGGATTGGGGTAAATTCACCCGCGTACTCATCGCCGGGATGGGCGGTTCAGCGATTGGTGCCGATTTGCTCGCCGCCTATATTGAACCCCTCAGCCCTGTGCCGGTGATCGTGCACCGCGATTATGACCTTCCCGCCTGGGCTGCAGGCCCGGATACCCTGGTGATCACGTCATCTCATTCAGGTAACACGGAAGAAACGCTCTCCGCTTTTGAGCGAGCCGTTGAAAACAACTGCCGGGTTCTGGCCGTTACCACAGGGGGTCAGCTTGCTGGTAAAGCAGAGCAGAACGGTGCCGCCTTGTGGCGCTTTGATCATCGTGGCCAGCCGCGTGCTGCTGTTGGATATTCCTTTGGCTTGCTTTTGGCCGCTTTTAGCCGTTTGGGCCTGATTCCTGACCCAGGGGAAGAGCTCCAGAGCGCCGTCGATTCTATGATCACACAGCAGTTAAAGATAGCACCAGAGAGCCCTACC
>JBDLJO010000104.1:0-8144 GCA_039714275.1 Chloroflexota bacterium
ATTGACCAAGATACGGCCTTGTTCGAGATACTCACTGGCCTGATGGTCATTCCACTTGGCATAATTCTGCCCGTTTTTAACCTGGGTTTGATGCCAGAAGGGATAGGGGTCGGGGTCGGGTGATTGCGAAAGATTGATATCAATTAAGATGGCTTCATAGTCACGGGGTTCAAGGTAATCGTTGATCAGCGCTTCATAAGACACGGCTTGCAATTTTGCATTCACACCCAGGTCCGCCCAATTTTGTTGAACAGCTTCCGCGATCGAAAGATAGGGTTCCCCTTCGGGATGGATTAACGTGAAAGAAAAGAAGACCCCATCTTCATTGGCGCGTATACTACCGCCTTCCGCCGGAATGGTATATCCAGCTTCTTTGATCAGCTTGACAGCTTGATCAGGCATATAATCAACGTGCGGAATTCTTTCGTAATAAGCCCATGTGTTGGGGAAAATCGGTCCATCGGCGATGGCAGCCTGACTATTCAAAATGTGATCAACCATCCATTGACGGTTGATACCTGTCAACAAAGCCTTGCGGATAGATGGATCCTGGAAGAAGGGTAACTTCCCATCATCCAGGTTGAGGAAGATCATCGAAAGCTCTGGCCGCCGCCCGGTATAAAGATCAAGGTTCGGAGAACCCAAAGCTTCTGGGAGAATATCGGCTGTTATATTGCTGATTCCCTGGACCTCACCAGCCTGATAAGCGCTCATCGCATCCTGTGCCGTATCATAATACCGGAAGATGATCTGATCGATGAATGGACGCTCTTCGTAATAAGCGTCAAAAGCTGTCAGCGCAACGCCGGCAATCCGGCCGTCTTCAACCATTAATTGCTCAAAGCGGTAGGGTCCGCTGCCAATCGGATGGGCATTAAAAGGATCGCCGATCAATGCTTCAGCAGTCATCCCGCTTAGCAAATGAGATGGCAAAATACCAATCGTCAAATAATCTAAAAAGGGAGAGAATGGTTCAGGGAGGCGGAACTGTAGCGTGTGGTCATCAAGCTCGTTAGACTCAATCGCGTCCCAAAAATCTCGCAAATCTTCAGGAATCGGTAAATCTGGGTTGCGTAGCAAATCGATCGTGAAAAGCACATCCTCACTGGTAACCGGTTTTCCGTCGTGCCACTTGGCGTCTTTTTGCAGCGAGAAATTATAGACCGTGCCATCCAGAGAAATCCCCCAGGATTCTGCCAGCGCTGGTTGAGGCAGCCCGCGGTCATCAAAATACAGCAGACTGCTGAAGATCAAGTGGTTAATATCGCGATCAACCGGGTTATAAAAAGCCAGTACCGGGTTCAGGCGCGAGAATTCCCCGATCAGCCCTTCAGTATAGCTGCCGCCGGTAACTGGTTCACGCTCCAGCGGCTGCACATTCACAGGCTGCTGTCCAAAGAGCAGCGCCCCAATGGCTGCCAGAGCAATAACTACGATTAGGAGTTGCCAACGCAATCGTTTCATAGGTGCGTTTGATGCAATAAAAAAGGGCACCATCTGGCCCGGGTTGCTTGATAATTAAAAATTACCAGTCCTCGGAGCAGGGTGCCCTAAAGGGGGTTATTATCCAGTAAAAAGGACGGTGAATATGGCTAGTACAAAGAAAAGCACACTTAAACCAATCGTAATACGGAATAGAAGTTTTTCAACACCGCGTCGGGCGGTGAAAACGCTGCCGGCATCGCCGCCGGTCAGACCGCCTAATCCGGCCCCTTTACTCTGTAAGATCACACTAGCAATCAACGCAATTGACGTTATAATCATTGCGATATTTAGGTACAATTCCATAACAAATACTCCTCTAAATTAATGAGAGCCAGGTTCAATTGGCGCTCATGGTCTGGTGCAGGGCTGGATTATACCTTTGGCATAGGGAATCGTCAAACCACCAATTATGGATCAAAGCTGATCAGGATACTGCCTAATGAAACACGAAATTGTGATCAATTTGCATATGCACACCCTCTATTCTGATGGGCACGGCACCCACGAGGACATAGCCAAGGCCGCCCTGCGCGCCGGTCTTGATGCTGTTATCGTCACCGATCACAATATTTGGGTCGAGGGGGTGGAGGGCTACCACAGTCATGATGGTGACAGCGTGCTGGTGTTGGTTGGGGAGGAAGTGCATGATCAGACCTGCACGCCGCAGAAAAACCACCTGCTTATTTTTGGTGCCGATTCAGAACTCGAATCGTTAGCGGGGGATCCTCAAACCCTGATCGATGCCGCCAACCAGGCAGGAGCCTTGACCTTTATCGCCCATCCTACCGACCCTGCCGCCCCGGCCTTCAATGAGCCCGACCTCTCCTGGGTCGATTGGGACATCAACGGCTATACCGGCATCGAGTTGTGGAATGCGATGTCCGAGTTTAAGTCCCTGCTGAGCGATAAATTGCGGGCCGTTTATTATGCCTTTAACCCCCGTCAGGTCGCCAGCGCACCCTTTGAGGATTCTTTGAATAAATGGGATTCCTTACTTAACAAGGGCATGCGCGTGGTTGCGATTGGCGGTTCTGATGCCCATGCCATGCCGGGCAGGTTAGGGCCTCTCCGCCGCACTCTGTTTCCTTATGAATTTCACTTCCGGGCGATCAATACCCATGTTTTCACCTCGGGGCCGCTGCACGGTGATGTCGAATTTGACCGCGCCCAAATTTATACCGCCCTGCGTCAGGGTCATGCCTTTGTCGGTTATGATCTGCCCGCTTCGACGGCGGGATTTAAGTTTAAGGCGCAGGGTGTAGATTCAAAAGCCTGGATGGGAGATGAAATTCCCGCCAAAGGCGGTGTTACCCTCCAAATCCGATTGCCCCATCGCGTGGAGTGTAATCTGTTGAAGGACGGTCAGGTGATCAAGACCTGGCATGATCGGGAAATTTGCGCTCACAGCACCACCGAGCCCGGGGTTTACCGGGTTGAAGCATATATCCATTATCGCGGCAAACGCCGCGGCTGGATCTTCAGCAACCCCATTTATCTTCGTTAATGACCCCAATTCCCATCATAATCATCCAACCCGAACTCGAAAGTCCTCAAAAACAATCACAGTGCTGCCCAATATTTTTAAAATTGGTAGAGATTTTTGGGGATGATGAAAGCTCAGTTATCAAACGACTTTGCAGCCTCCACTAAGGTATCACCAATAAAAAACTAATTTCTGCAGGATAGTTCATGTCTAAAAATGGAAGTACCTCAAAATATACTCACTTGATCTGGGATTGGAATGGAACCATACAGGATGATGCCTGGCTGTGCATAGACGTTATCAATGGACTTTTACAAAAACGACGTAAACCAGCAATTACACTGCAGCGATATCAAGAAATATTTGGTTTTCCAGTCAAAGGTTATTATCAGAAAGTTGGTTTTGACTTTTCGATTGAGCCATACGAATCATTGGCCGCAAAATACGTTTTGGAATACGATAACAGGTCACGTGAGTGCAATTTGCAGCCCCAGGCTGTAGACATGCTAAATTTATGGACCGAAAAGAATCTCTCGCAGTATATTTTGTCAGCCAGTCAACAAGGACCACTTGAAATTAACATTGCACATTATGGTTTAAAAAAATATTTTCATCGCATAGTAGGTCTATCTGATTACTATGCTAATGGAAAAATTGATAGTGGTAGAAAATTAGTGTCTGAACTTGACGTTTCGGCAGATAGCATCTTGCTCATTGGAGATACCATACATGATTACGAAGTGGCACAGTCTATTGGCATAGATTGTGTTTTATTTTCTGGAGGACATCAATCAAAAGAACGACTTGATCAATGTGGAACTCCCGTTGTAGAAAATCTTGTTGATTTATTAGCTGTTGTTGGTTAAACGCTCAAACTATAGGTTGTTTCGTGATAACTTA
Organism: Chloroflexota bacterium; assembly: GCA_039714275.1. Taxonomy (GTDB): domain Bacteria; phylum Chloroflexota; class Anaerolineae; order Anaerolineales; family UBA11858; genus JBDLJO01. Next base: position 3,869 of record JBDLJO010000104.1, read on the forward strand.
TAAGAAAATCGAAAAAAGAAAGTACTGCTCATCCTTGCGCCAAGCTGCCCCACCTTCGATCTCTAGGGAAACAGCGCGATTTTTGGTGTTTTAGTTTCGGGTAAAATTGAGTTGCGGGTGCAAAGTCGGCGGGCAGCTTACGCCATCGTTGTGCAGCTTAAAGTCGTGAATTACCAAAGGGATAATCAGAAGTCAGATATAATAGCTATTGTAAATCCTACCCCCTCAAATGCAAAGGAGAAAAATACCAATGGAACTGAAAAAACTGCAATTGCCTTCTCTAGAGCTTGGCTATTATGAGAGTTCAGGAACAGGCTCACCAATAATGCTAATTCATGGCAATTCGGCATCTGGGCGAACGTACCAGCATCAGATCAATAGCCTGCTTGGCGAAAAACATCGAATTGTAGCCATTGATCTACCTGGACATGGCGATTCGCAAGCATTTACTGATATAGAAGAATACGGTATGCCAGGATACGCCAATGTAATTGTGGCTGCGGCTGGCGCATTAGCAATAGATGATGCTGTTGTTGTTGGCTGGAGTTTGGCAGGGCATATTGTTCTGGAGGCGCACAATCAATTACCGAAAGCCAAGGGCTTTGTGATTTTTGGTACGCCGCCGTTGGCTTTTCCTCCGGCAATGGAAGAAGCTTATTTACCAAACCCGGCGATGGGAGTTGGTTTTGCCTCAGAAGTGACAGAAGAACAGGCACAAGCGTATGCAGATGCTTTCTTTGTTCCGGGAATGACTGCTCCAAAAGAACCTTTCATAACAGATATTCTTCGTACAGATGGGAACGCACGCGCTGGATTAGCAGCAAGTATCAAACCGGATGGTTATCAAGATGAAGTTGAAATTGTGGGGAGACTGTCAATACCGCTTGCCATTTTCCATGGAGAAGAAGAGCAATTGGTAAATGAAGCATATATCAGTAAACTAACAATGCCAACACTTTGGCGTAATGAAGTACAGGTCATTGCTGGAGCAGGACATGCGCCTCATTGGGAGCAAGGTGCAGAATTCAATGGGTTATTAGAAGCATTTATAGTGGATGTAACGAAGTAAATAATCAAATGTTATTCTAGTAGTGCATTGCGAGAGTAAGAGAGAGACAGCATCCCGGGGAAAAAAGGGATGCTGTCTTAGAAAAAAGCTGTACAACCCAAATTGCACCTGACCTGCCTATCGGCAGGGGGGAACGCGGCGCCAAAAGCCAAGTCTGGTTCGGGTTTGCGAATGTTTCGGAGCCAATACCGGCAGGCAGGTGAATTACACGTTAGGCGGCATCAAAAATCAATTGCTCTTCCCCTTAACTGCTTCTTGATATTGCTTTAGTAGGGCAGCATCATCAATAGAACCGTGGTGATGGATTTGTCGCCAGCCTAGATCCTTGCCAAGATATTTAAAAATGCGAGTTGTCCGAATTGCAAGTGTCACGGTCACATCATCGAGAGAAAATTCACCATTTTCTTTGCCAGCGAACACCGCTATATTGTTGTCCAAATATTCTACAATATCTGAAAACTCAACCCATACATGGGCCGGGCCTTCAAAAATGCGGCGATATAGTTCTCGAATCGGAATATATCCGCGTTGAACACCACCCAGTGGGTTGTTAAGTTGAATTAGCGGATCGGGTGCCCACACAGCTTCAAAAACTGAAAGCGACTTTTGGTTAAAAGCATAATAGAAACTTTCCAAAGCGGCTCGCGCTCCTTGTGGGGTGTGTTCTATGGCTGTTACCCGTAAATCTTTTGCATCTTTCCCGTAGATAGCCTTACTCATTGTAGCAATAGTTAAGTTGGTCATTCGTATACTCCTGTCTAAAACTGATATATCCAAAGTTGTACGAGCAACTTTATTGATAAAAAAACTAAATGCTGTGTCCAGCTTTTCGTAAATCTTTAACTAATTCTTTTATTTCATCTATGCCAATGGTTTCTAACATCTTAGCGTGCAAGTTATCGCTTATTCTTCCCAATTCTGAGTGTAACAGTTGAGCTTTTTTGGTTGGATAGATGGTTTGCTCTCTGGTGTTTCGGGCGGCTGGCACTTGCCTGATGATGAATCCTTCAGTCTCCAGCTTATTGATAAAACGGGTAACGGTAGATTTTTCAAGATTCAAAATATCTGCAATTGTCTTTTGCGAGAGTCCGGGTTCCGCCAGAACTAAACGAAGCAAGTATGCATGAGATGGAGACAGTCCCACCTCTTTAAAAGCATCCTTCCATATGCGATTAACTTTTCTGGAGAAAGTATTAACATTGAAATACAAACATCTTTCAAACATCTTGCCATTATACACAAACAAAGTTGTACAAGCAACATTATGACCAAGTATTTATCCCTAATTGAGATTTCTTCTCTTTTTAGTCAAGGTTGTATTGCAATTCAAATTCGCGTTCAAATGAAAACACCGCCTAACCCCGCGTGAAGCTGATCCGCCTTCGGCTCTGGGGATATGGCGCGATTTTTGTACTCAGTATTTTCAGAGTAAAATTAAGTAGCACTAGTCAAATCGAGGGGTAACTTACGCCATCGCTGGTACACCATTGTGATGGCAGCTTGATAAAGGTAAATATGGCAAGCAAAAAAATATCTGCGGTAGTAGAAGTGGTTCTGGTGCGGTTTGTGGTCTTTCCGCTGTTGTTTTTGTTTATCACAAAAGTGTTGCCCAATTTTCAAGCATGGCAAACGCAATATTTGCGATTACCGTTTCCTGTTACAGGTCATATACTTATGGTGATCGTATCCTTATTTATGCTGCTCGTTGGGAGAAAGAAATTTGCTGCATATGGCATAACATGCCAGCCGCTGAATTATCATCTTGATATAGCAGGAACTTGCTTTGTGCCGGTCGTATTAGCAAGTATCCCCTTTGGGCTGGGAATAGATTATCGCAGTTGGGACGGAGCATGGATATTTGCGCTTGTGCAATTGGTTTTGTTCTTTGTACTTGGCCGATTGCTGCAAAAAAAGCCCGGGCCTGGTCAAGTTAGTTTGTTAGCGGTCAGTTGGATTGCTTTAGGTAATGGGGTGGCGGATCATGCTGTTGGGAAAGCCCTGGCAGAGTTTGTTACATACGGGATATTTGTGGGTTTTGGGGAAGAAATCCTCTACCGGGGGTATATCCAGTCGAGGTTAAATGATGCTTTTGGGAAACCCTTCCAAATTTTCGGCATCCAATATGGATGGGGGCTGATCATCGCATCGGTGCTATTTGGTCTATCGCACGTTGGCCTGACAACATCATTGATAACAGGTCAGGTCAACATATATTGGGCCTGGGGATTCTGGACAGCTATTGGCGGCTTGGTGTTTGGCATTGTGCGAGAAAAGAGTGGCAGCGTCTTGGCACCTGCGTTGCTGCATGGTTTACCGCAAGCCATTGCGTCAGCGGTTTTGGTCATCATCCCGTAATTCCCTCTTGTCGAACATAGAACATATGTGCTATAATAGCTGTAGTCTGCGTCCCCCCATCTTCTGCCAGGGATTGGCCGGGCGCTCATAGGATAAATTAATTATGGTTTTCGGAAACTAAATATCGGAACCTTAAAATTTGATGTTAAATAGTCCCCCAAACTCGGTAGTCGTTTCTTTTCGTTTCAAAATCTTTTAGTTTGCAAATGTAAAAAAATTCCCCCCACTATTGGAGGCTGGCGGCACCATCTTGTCATTCCCGCATGCCTCCAGCGGGAATCCATTCTTTTTCCTGTCATTGCGAGGGGGTTCATCCCGAAGCAATCTCCCCCACCGACATGCCCAAGACAGCCAATCTTGCGCTTCCGCAACAAGTGTGACATGCCTTCCCCCAACTCTGGTTAGACGGCTTTTGGCATGACCGCAAAGGTCGCATTCCCCCAGCTAACCAAAGATAGGCCTTTATTCCTAATTGAATGAAACGTTTAAGTTTCAACGTTTTTGAGGGCCGGGGGACAGAACCCCGCCATTCCTGCGCAGGCAGCAATCTCACGCTCAGATTACGCAATAATTGCGGGTTGACTCCCCCAGCATTGGGTGCCGGGGGGGCTCGCGATGACAAGGTTTTTGTGTCACTGCGAGGAACACTTTATGCGACGAAGCAGTCTCCCTGCTGGAAAACCATTGCCACAGTTCCCCACATAACAAGGGAGCGATCGCACCGAAAAAACGCCGAGCGTTTTTTCCCCTAAACCCTGGCCGCCTTGAAAATATGCTTATACGCGATCACCGCGATCGCCACATAAGCCAGCGTTTTGGGGATCATCAGCATCCCAATCAGCGGCATTTTCT
>JBDLJO010000105.1:0-8093 GCA_039714275.1 Chloroflexota bacterium
CTGACTTTCTTGGGTAAACCACGAACGAAGGTGGCTGAGCACGCCCACGAAACCCCCTGGACGATGACCCTACCGCTGGTTATTTTGGCGATCTTCGCGGTTGGCTATGGTTGGGTCGGTATCCCCGAAGATTTTATGGGTCTGCATATTTGGCCCGAAAACATGTTCCACGGCATCGTTTATTCCCTCACCGAGCATCAGCGTCCGGCACATATCCATTTTAATTGGATTCCCTTGATCATTTCATTGAGTGTTGCGCTGGGCGGCTTATTGCTGGGCTGGTTGGTTTATCGCAAAGTTGAAGTCGGCCAGGAAGATCCGCTTAAAAAGCCTCTCGGACCGCTCTATCCAGTCCTGCAAAATAAATATTATTTTGATGAACTGTATGATCTGATATTTGTCAAACCCGCGGCCTGGATATCGGAAACCCTGTCCTACCAATGGTTGGACCGCGGTCTGATCGATGGCATCCTGCACGGCATTGCACGTGTTACCTACCGCACGGGCAGCCTCTTCCGTGATTATATCGACGTGCCGATCATCAACGGATTTGGTGATCTTGTTGGTGAGAGCGTCAAGAAATTTGGTCATAAGGTGCGTGGTATCCAAACTGGACGCATCCAGCAGTATATGGTCTTTGCCCTGATCACCGCTTTTGGCACGTTGTTTTACTATCTGTATAACCTGCTCCTCCCCTAGGTTATCTCGAAGTTATTTGTGGAGCCAACTATGGATTTTATTGCAAATAATTTGCTCACCCTGATCCTTTTCATCCCTGCTCTGGCGGCAGTGCTCATAGCTCTCTTGCCAGGTGAGGAGAAGGTACTTATTCGATGGGTAGCTTTTATCGCTAGTTTATTCCCCCTCGCGCTTTCCCTGTTCTTATGGTTTGCCTTTGATACCTCGCAGGCAGGCTTCCAATTTGAGCAGAATCAAGCCTGGTACGCGGCCATCAATGCCTCATTCCATATTGGGGTTGACGGTATTTCCCTGACGATGGTCTTGCTAACCACCATCTTGACCCCGATTGCCATTCTGGCCTCCTTCAGTGTTGAAGATCGCATTAAAGGGTATATGTCCCTGTTCTTGCTGTTGGAAATGGGTATGCTGGGCGTTTTCCTTTCCCTGGATTTGCTGCTCTTCTTTGTATTCTGGGAGATTGGACTGGTCCCGATGTATTTCCTGATCAACCAGTGGGGCAGCCCCAAGGGTGAGCGTGAATTATGGGGCGGCATCAAGGTTAAATCTCGCACCTATGCCTCCTTCAAGTTCATGATTTACACGATGGCAGGGTCCCTGGGTTTGCTGCTGGCGATCCAGTTGATTGGTGTCGTTACCGGTACCTACGACCTGACCCAGCTTTTCCTGATTTGGCCTGACCTGGTGGCGATGGATAATATCGGCCCCCTCGGCCTCTCTGGAGAAACGATCAAGCTGATCACCTTTTGGGCTTTTGTGATCGCTTTTGCGCTCAAAGTGCCTATTTGGCCTTTCCATACCTGGCTTCCCGATGCCCATACTGAAGCGCCCACCGCCGGATCGATGATCCTGGCAGGTGTGCTGCTGAAACTTGGCGCTTACGGCTTTTTACGCCTGGTACTGCCGCTCTATCCACAGCAAGCGCATGACTACGCGGGTGTCCTGGCTTTCCTGGCCACGATGGCGATCATTTTCGGAGCCTTGAGCGCTTTTGGTCAGACCGATTTCAAGCGCCTGGTGGCCTATTCATCGGTCAATCATATGGGCTTTGTTGTCCTGGGTATCGCTGCCGCCGCTTATGCTCAAGGAACTGAACACGCGGTCATCTCATTGAACGGCGCGGTCTTGCAGATGTTCAATCACGGTCTTTCAGCGGCAGGGATGTTTTTCCTGGTCGGTGTGATCTATGAACGGGCGCACACTCGTGATCTGAATGAATTCGGCGGGCTTTTTCCCTTGATCCCTGTTTACGGCGGCATCATGCTCTTTACTTCGATGGCTTCGCTGGGTTTGCCTGGTCTGAATGGCTTTGTCTCCGAGTTCCTGGTGGTGCGAGGTGCTTGGCCGGTATTCACAACCTACACCGCGCTCAGTATGATCGGTTTATTCTTTACTGGCGCTTATATTTTGCTGGGACTCAAGAAAGTCTTACACGGCCCACTCAATGAAAAATGGATTGGTCATATCAGTGAGATCAATGCCCGTGAAATTATTGTCATGGCGCCGCTGATGGTGCTGATGTTATGGTTAGGCTTCTGGCCTGCCTGGTTGTTGAATGTGATTAACCGGGCCGTTGAGATGCTGTTCTAATTTGAGGTGAACGATGCAATTTCCAATTCTTAGTGTGATCGTTTTTACGCCGCTTATCACCGGGCTGCTGCTTTTATTGATACCTGGTGAGCGGAAAACTGAGATCAGGGTTACAGCCCTTGCCGCGGCCGCTTTTGCCTTGGTGCTCTCGATCTGGCTGTATTTCTCCTATGATCTTGCTGTGGGTGGTTATCAATTTGTTGAAAAATATACCTGGCTGCCGCAGCTGGGCATCTCCTATTATGTTGGCGTTGATGGTTTGAATGCACCTCTGGTCTTATTGACCGGTATTGTGATGTTCACCGGTGTGCTGATTTCATGGGGTATCGATGATCGGCCGCGTGAGTTCTTCGCCTTTCTGTTCATCCTGGCGACCGGCGTTTTTGGGGTTTTTGTAGCCCTGGATATGTTCATGCTTTTCTTCTTCTATGAGATCGCCGTTTTCCCCATGTATTTGCTGATTGCGATCTGGGGCTGGAAAGTGACCCGCGAATACGCGGCCATGAAGCTGACCTTATATCTCTTCATTGGTTCTGTCGTTGCCCTGGTCGGCGGTTTGGCTATGTACTTTTCCTCGGGTCTTGGTACATTTGATATGGTTGCCCTGGAAGGTGCCGGTTTCTCTTCAAATTTCCAGATCTTCTGGTTCCCCTTCGTTTTCCTTGGTTTTGCAGTATTGGGCGGCATCTGGCCTTTCCATAACTGGAGCCCTGACGGTCACGTCGCCGCGCCGACGGCGGTATCCATGTTCCACGCTGGTGTGCTGATGAAGCTGGGCGCCTTTGCTGCCCTGCGGGTCGGCATTATGCTGCTCCCTGAGGGTGCAACATTCTGGATGCCCTATGTCATCCTGCTGACCATCGTCAATGTGGTCTACGGTGCATATATCGCAATGGTGCAGACGGATTTGAAATATGTTATTGGTTTCTCCTCGGTCTCGCATATGGGACTGGTAGCGATGGGGTTTGCCACCCTCAACCATGATGGTATGGTTGGTGCCGGCGTCCAAATGTTCTCACACGGTATCATGACGGCACTCTTCTTTGCTGCCGTCGGTATGATGTATGATCGAGCCCACACCCGCCAGATTCACGAGTTAGGCGGCTTTTTTAAGAAAATGCCCATTGTCGGTATCGCCTTCATCATCGGTGGTATGGTCTCGATGGGTATGCCCGGTTTCTCCGGTTTTATCGCTGAATTCCCCATCTTTATGGGTGTCTGGCAGTTCCGACCCTGGGTGGCAATTATTTCTGGTATTTCTATCGTGATCACAGCTTCGTATATCATCCGCATCATCGGCAGCGTTTTCTTCGGGAAAATGCCTGAGCACCTCGAACATGGTGATGACCACCATGAGCCCATCGGGGATGTTACGGCTTTAGATAAAGTTGCGCTGGTGATCTTGGCCGGTATTCTCGTCTTAATTGGTGTCTTCCCCTCGGTGATGGTCCCGCTGGTTGAATCAGGTGTGGATCGTATCCTGCTCCTTTTGGGAGGTGTATAGTGTTTGGTAGTATCAATTCGACAATGATCCTGGCGATCTTGCCAGAAATCCTGATCCTGGTTTTGGCTGCCTTCGTGCTGCTCTTCGATGCAATTTGGTCAGAAGACCGCAGCCGAAATTTAGGCTGGCTGACTGCTGGCGGCTTGCTTTTAACGATGGTCCTCAGCCTGGCAATTGCCAGCCCGCGTGGAGAAAGCGCCCTGGTTTGGGGCGGCATGCTGCGCTACGATTGGCTGGGTATGGTCTTCAAGATGCTCTTCATCTTTGGTGCAGGCATCACGGCCTTATTTGCGATGGAAGTGGAAAATTTGGGCAAGCGCGGCGAATTTTATTTGCTGCTGCTCGTGGCCACCCTGGGTATGAGCCTGATGGCATCTTCCGCTGATTTGATCATGCTTTATTTGGCTGTTGAAACCACATCCATCCCCATGTATGTCCTGGCAGGCTTCTTTAAGCGAGACGAGAAATCTACCGAAGCCGGGTTCAAATACCTGCTCTTCGGCGCAATGGCCTCGGCTTTGATGCTCTACGGATTTAGCTTGCTCTTCGGTTTCTCTGGTGTTACCAGCCTGGCCGATTTAGCTGCTGTTATTGGGAGCGGGGGCCTCAACACGGCTGTTATGCTGACCAGCATGCTGCTGGTATTGGTGGGGTTCAGCTTCAAAATTTCCGTGGTGCCTTTCCATTTCTGGGCTCCTGATGTTTACGAAGGCGCCCCAACACCCATTGCGGGTTTCCTTTCGACCGCATCCAAAGCCGCTGGTTTTGCCGTACTGGTGCGTGTATTCCTGGTCGCTTTTCCAACCATCAGCACGCAGTGGACCATGTTGATCGCGGTGATTGCCACAATTAGCATGACTCTTGGTAATGCCATTGCTTTGGCGCAGAAGAATATCAAACGCATGCTGGCCTACTCATCGATTGCCCACGCAGGCTATATCCTGGTCGGTCTGGTCGCTTTCTCTGATTTAGGGCTCACCAGTGTGGTCTTTTACTTGATTGCCTACTTATTCACCAACCTTGCCGCTTTTGGTGTTATTGTTGCCGTTTGGCGCACAACCAGGTCTGATGAAATCGATGATTATGATGCACTCAGCCGCCGCGCCCCAACCCTGGCCATCGCCATGTTGGTCGCTTTCCTATCCTTGGCAGGCATGCCGCCATTTGGTGGTTTTATGGCCAAAGTGTTGGTTTTCGCTGCTGCTGTTGAAGCTGGCTGGATCTGGCTGGCTTTTGTTGGTGTGCTGAATTCCATTGTTGGTCTTTACTACTACCTGGTCGTACTCAAGCATGTTTATTTACATCGCTCCGAGTCCGAGGATATTCCCATACCGGTTACGCGACCTTATCGCCTGGCGCTGACCGTGCTGTCTGTTGGTATTATTTTGTTGGGCGCTTTCTTTGGCCCGTGGTTTAACTGGACTTCAATGGCCGCAAAAGCCCTGTTTTAGCGTTTTTGTTGACGGTTGCCGAACTCCTGTGTTACAATTCGGCGCTATGAGCCAGACTGAAACTCATGAAAATAACCGTGCCCAGCGCACCTACAATTTAACATTGGCGGCTGTTGCTGGGCAAGTTGGTTGTCTGACTTTAACAATTATTGTCGTGGCATTATTCGGCGGGCTTTGGATTGATTCCCGCCTGGATACGCGACCCCTTGCGACAATTATTCTGATGATCGCAAGTGTCCCAATCACCTTAGTTGCCATGTTTTGGGTAGTGAAGAAAGCTACTGGAAAAATTAAATTTCCATCACCACCTGAACCCGAATCCGAGTCGAACCTCACCCAGGAGGATGCATAACGTGGAAGAAACAAAAAAGAAAGGATGGCGCTGGGGCGTCAATCGCTGGTTTATTCTGTTGTTTATGATTTGCAGCTATTTTGCTGCCAAGGCCTTTGCACCAATCCGGCCGCATGTTCAACTACCAGCGGAACCTCTTAGCCATCACCCCTTATTTACTTTGCCGGTGGTGGGTGATTTTTATCTCACCAATACAATTGTAGCCCTGATATTGGCTGACATCATTTTGATCTTGATCGCCCTGGCCTTTAAACGCGCTACGGCTAAAGGCAACATGGTGCTCAGCGGCGTTTCTGGTGTTATCGAAGCTTTGCTTGAAGCGATCTATAACCTCACCGAGACCACTGCTGGCAAGCGAGCCAAGCAAATTTTCCCCTGGTTTGCAACCATTACCTTATTGGTATTGGTGGTCAACTGGATGGAGTTGATCCCCGGTGTAGATAGTATCGGTATCCTGGAGCACTCAGATCACGGCTATGCCACCCAAGAATTCCTTGGCGGTAAAGTGGCTACGATTGTGGGTGAAGAGCTTGAGCATGGTGGTGAGGTATTGGTGCCTTTCGTGCGCGTTACCTCAACTGATTTGAATTTCACCGTTGCCTTGGCCTTGATCGCAGTTATTGGTACCCAGGTCATCGGTATCAAAGCCCTCGGCGGGCATTATTTCCACAAATTCTGGAATACCAAGACCATGTTCTCGGTGCCCATTTTTGGTGTGATTGATTTTGCCGTCGGTTTGCTGGAAGTCGTGTCAGAAATTTCGAAGGTGCTTTCATTCTCCTTCCGATTATTCGGTAATATCTTTGCCGGATCTGTTCTGCTGTTTGTTATTGGTAGTTTGGTGCCTGTCTTTGCCCAATCTGGGTTCCTGATGTTGGAATTCTTTGTCGGCATGATCCAGGCTATTGTATTTGGTTTGTTAACTATGACCTTCATGGCGCAGGCTACGATCAGCCACGGCGGTGAAGATCACGAAGGTGCACACGCATAATTTTCGAGCCACTTAACTCGGAAAATTACGAAATTTGAGATTATTTTTGGAGGATTTTTCATGGAATACGAAGCAGCTGCTATTTTAGGTAAATTGATCGGTGCAGGGTTGGCGATGATTGGTGCCATCGGCGCTGGTGCTGGAATCGGTATTGTAACCAGTGGTGCAGTTCAAGCTATGGGCCGCAACCCAGACGCTAGCGGTAACATTCAGACTAACATGATCCTGGGGATCGCATTTGCCGAGGCCGTAGCTATCTACTGTCTGGTTGTTGCTCTCCTGATTTTGTTCGTTTTCTAAATTGACTGTTGAATTTGCTCAGGTAAGAGGAGACGCACATTGGATAAGTTAGGTCTTAATTTAGGTTATATTCTTGTACAGATTTTCAACTTCTTGATTATTTTTGTTGTACTCAAGGAGTGGATCTATAAGCCGCTGCTTACGATGATGGAAAAACGTCGTGAAACAACGGCCCAAGGTTTAGAGGATGCTCGTGTGGCTGCTGAAGCGCGCGCGAATGCTGAATCCGAAGCAGAGAAATTGATTGCCGAAGCTACGCAAAAAGCCAACGAAGCTGTCCGCGAAGCCGCCGAGCGCGAATCTGCAGTGGCGCGTGACATCAAAGCCGCCGCCGAAGCCGATGCTGCCAAAGCTCGTGAAGCTGCTGTGGAAGATGCTGGGCAAGAGCGCGACCGTATGTTTGCTGATATGCGGGGTCAAATTGCTGCTTTAGCCATCGCTGCTACCCAAAAATTGATTGGCGAAGCGCTTGATGAAAAACGTCAGCACGCTCTGATTGACGAATTCTTCTCTGGTGTCAAAGCCGGGAAAGTCACCGTCTTAGAGGGGCAGACTTTCACAGGTTCTTCCGCTGAAATCACCAGTGCAGTGCCTTTGACGGATAGTGAGCAATCCACAGTTTCTAAGGATCTATTGGCGCAGTTAGGCGCCAATGCCGAAGTAGCCTACCGGGTTGACCCGGCTATTTTGGGCGGGTTGGTCATTCGTGTTGGCGACAAAGTGCTGGATAACTCTGTTGTCAGCCAGCTCAATGAGATGGGCCAGAACTTAGGTTAGTTTTAGCAACAACCTCTGGTAAGCAAAATATTATTGTGGATATTTGAGACACTCAAAGGTTATGATTCTTTGAGTGTCTTTTTTTTCTAACTTTGAAACCATGACCACACGCTTTTCTGCACTAATCCAAGATATCCCCGGTACGTATCATCAGTCCGGTGTTGATCCGCTGATCACCGGGATTACTTTGGATTCCAGACGAGTAGAGGATGGTCATGTTTTTGTGGCATTGAGCGGCACCCAGGTTGATGGGCATACGTATATCCCCGACGCGGTTCAGCGGGGTGCCGCAGCGGTGATCACTGAAAAGCCATACCCCGAATTAACCGTTCCCTGCCTTGAAACTAGCGATGCCCGGGCCGCATTGGCCAGCCTATCCGCCGCGTTCTACGATTTTCCGGCTCGCAAGCTGACCATGATCGGGGTCAC
>JBDLJO010000106.1:0-8036 GCA_039714275.1 Chloroflexota bacterium
GTGTTCATTTGCATGCGCAGCAATTTTTTGTGTGCAAGCGTCTTCCTTTGCTAAACCGGCCTCATCAACATTGGCGGTGTAAATAACTGGCTTGCTGGTTAAAAAGCGCATCTCATGGATTAAATTCCCACATAGCTTATTATTGGGAATTGGATAGCTAGAAACAGGTTTTCCATCTTCCAAATGAGATTTTAGTGCATGAGCAAAATCAAGCACGGCCGTCAATTTTTTATCCCCCTTTACTGCGCTGTTCAAGCGTTCAATTTTGCGTTCTAATTGTTCAAGATCTGCAATCGCGAGTTCAAGTTCGATTATTTCAATATCGGCGATGGGGTCAAGTATCCCTTGAACGTGCACAATATTGGGATCATCAAAACAGCGCACAACATGTAAGAGAGCATCAACATCGCGGATATTTCCTAAAAATTGATTGCCTAGACCCTCGCCACGGCTGGCGCCCTGGACCAAACCAGCAATATCCACAAACTCGATAGTCGCGTAAATGATTTTTGGAACACCAACAATTTCCTGAATTTTATCAACCCGTGAATCGCGCAATGGTACTATGGCGCGATTTGGCTGAATTGTACAAAATGGATAATTGCTGGCAGCAGCAAGTTGAGCTCCAGTCAGAGCATTAAAAATGGTGCTCTTTCCTACATTAGGTAATCCGACAATACCAATTTTTAGACCCATAAGAAAAGCCAGAAATGGAGCATGTAGTCGTTATATTTCCGATGTGCAGTTTGGGCAGCGAGCGGCTTTGATCGGAATAGTTGTGAAACAGTAAGAGCATTCTTTAGTAGTTTCTTCGGGAAGTTCCTCTTCCTTTTTCTTTAGGCGGTTTATGCTTCGAATCAGCATAAAGATTGCAAAGGATACAATTAGAAAACTGACAATCGCATTGAGGAAAAGACCGTAATTGATTGTGACTGCTCCAGATTCTTGTGCAGCAGCGAGGGTGTCATATGGGCCCAGAATTGCTCCCTGCTTAAGTGTTATAAAAAGATTTGTAAAATCAACACCACCAAGCAATAAACCAATCGGCGGCATGATTACATCGGCAACCAATGATTTAATGATCGTACCAAAGGCTGAACCAATAATAATACCAATGGCCATGTCAAGTACATTTCCGCGTGCAATGAAATCTTTAAATTCTTTGATCATAAATAAACCTCTATTTTAGTATGTTATAGGATTATTCTTTGCGCGGGTTATCAAGCCTCAGCCCATGCCCGCGAACTGTAGCAATATATGAATGTTCTGGATCAATCTCTGCTATGCGGCTGCGCAAACGCCGAGTCAGAGCATCAAGAGCTTGATTTGAAATTTCAAAAGCGGAATCTTTCCCCCAAACGCCGATCATGAGATCAGTACGAGAAACAACACCGCCTTCGTTTTTGTAAATGATTTCAAGTAGTTGGAATTGAGATGCTGAGAGAGGGGGAAGTATTTCGCGATCATTGACCCAAACGCGGCGAGAATGTTTTTCAAGCAGTAATCGGTTTAGGGATGTTGCCAATGATCTAGGATGACTGGCTTCCAGTGGGAGCGTAGCGTCTGAACTGAGGTAAACAAATTTTTGAGCCAGCGCTACATGAACAACATCGCCGTCGTCAAGTAGTATTGGTTCTGTGATGCGTTTCCCATTGACGCGGACGCCATTTTTGCTGTTCAGATCTTTAATTGAGACACCGTTTTCAGTAGGGGTGAGACGGGCATGATGCCGTGAGATCTGGCGATCTGATATGCAAATCTCGCAGCTTGAATCTCTTCCAAGTGTGATTGAATCAATTATTGTCCAGCGTTGACCATCTAGCAGTCCTTCGTGTCCAACAAAGATGGGGATTTCGTGATTGGTATTATTTGTCACTGTTAGAGAGTATAGGATAAGAAGATAATGAAGGGAAACTTATAATGAAGTTGTGAATAAATAACAGAAAATTAACATTTTTTGCCCTTGGTGACACGAATATACCTCCCACGGTCAATACTTAGACGAGTTAGAAATTCTAAATAATCTTAAAATATATTCTGCGTGTATAATATCATAATTAAGGTGATTGTGTTTATTTTAAACTTAATTAAATGGTGCATGTAAAATGCCAATTCCTCTTAAATCTGGAGATATCTTAAAAGAGCGTTATCAAATTCGCCGAATTATTGGTCAAGGAGGCATGGGGAGTATCTATTTGGCGGATGATGTTCGGTTGGAAGGGCGATTGTGCGCGCTGAAGGAGGTATACCATGAGATTCAGCTGCCGGATGAATTGCACAATCAAGCACGTGATCAATTTTTGCGTGAAGCAACTGTTTTAGCTCGGTTGGATCACCCAAACTTACCAAAAGTTTCCGACTATTTCTCGGTGGATGGGCGTGATTATCTAGTGATGGATTTTGTGCCCGGAAGAGATTTAAGCGTTCTGGCTATGGATGCACGTTTAAATAAAGGGTTTTTATCGGAACGGGAGGTATTAACTTGGTCTTCGCAGCTAGCCGATGCCCTGACTTACCTCCATCAACAAAACCCTCCAATAGTACATCGTGATATCAAACCCAGTAATTTAAAGCTCACACCAAGTGGTGTTGTAAAATTAGTTGATTTTGGCCTGGTTAAGATCTTGGCTTCCGATGAAGTGACGATCACAGTAGTTCAAGGACGCGGCACAGCACATTACACGCCTTTGGAGCAATATGGTAGCGATGAAGGGCATACTGATGTGCGCAGCGATATCTTTTCTTTTGGTGCTACCCTCTATCATTTGTTGACCAACCATCCGCCCGAAGAGGCACGAAACCGCTTTATCAATCCGGGTAATCTTTTGCCGCCCCGAGAAATTAATGCCTCGATCAGCCCGCGAACAGAGCGAGCTATTCTTTGGGCGATGAGCTTGCACCCTGAAGAGCGACCACAAAGTATTGAGATATTTCGCCAAGCACTAATCGGGGATTGGAATCCTACCAACAGGCCGCAAGCAGCACTGCCGAGACCCACTCTGATCGATTTGTTATCATCTCCTTTTGAGCGCAATCTGATTTGGCTCTCTCTTGGATTGCTGTTCCTCAGCTTGATCGTTACCCTAATTCGGTGAAAATTTATAAATCGTTGAGTAACTTAATCCTTGTTCTTTAGTATTATTGCGCTAATCCCCCAACCAATTAGTGAACCGATGCAGGTTAAGGTGAAAATCATCCAATTGCCTGAAGTTATACCTGCCAAACTGCTTTCTAGTAAAGCTAAGGATGTATAGCTGTAAGATAATAGTCCTGCTATCATCGCGAACAAACCCCAGCGCACTCCCAGCCGTACTTGTCCTATGCGCGCACCTGTGAAGACAGCCGCCGAAACAACGCCACTTATAATGAGCAAAGAAATTAGCCAGTCTGTAAGATGAGATAAAGCATTTCTTGGGGATTCAATCTGGGTATTGATTGATGGTTCTGTTGCTGTAGGGGAAGGAATTATTATAGGTAATTCAGTGGGAACAACCGTAGGAAAATATTCGTTTTCAGATGATGGGATTTCAAATAATAATTCGTTTGAGCTTGCAGAGACGCTTTTTGCTTGTATGCCTATTGTTCCCGGCTGCATAAACTCGTATTGTGCTGTTGCAGTACCAGAGTTTGTTGTTGTAGAAACTATCAATGATTCATTAGCATTGATAGTAATGATAAATTGAACTGGTGTTCCATCAGGGACAGTGTTCCCGTTTTTGTCAATGATGATGCCAGTAGATAAAGAAATGGTATCTCCAAGTCGATATTCCCTAATTAAATCATTTTCTGGAAATAGTGTCTCATATGGAATTTCTAGTTCATCAATGTCTATCTTTAAATTGATAATTTGTTCTGATGATGGGGATGTTGCTTCAATTAATTTATATCCAATCCCTGGTACTGAAACGGGTAATGAGCCAGGAGGGTTTAATAATTCTTTGTAAAGTAAACGGGCTGCAACATTGATAAAAGGTTCTGTTTTGCTGAAGATTCCAAAATATGCTGTTAACTTGGAAATTTCTGTAGCGTCCAAATAATATGGCGCATTTGCCGCAAAGACGATGATATTTTTTTCGCGGGTAAGGTCCTGGCGCTCGGCCAAGAAACGGTGTAGTGCTTGAGATGCGGGGCGCTCGGGATCGATATTTAAAGTTGTGAATACAAGCCATTGTGCATTTCGCAGATCAGCCTCAATTTCTTGGGTATTCTCTTTTTTGTCGATCGTGTCGATCAGCTGTTCAAAAGAATAGGAATCCAAATAATATTGTGATGTTTGTCTACCCGTATCTGGGCCATACAAGTTGAGAACAGCCTTCTCTAGAGCAAGAGTACCTAATGCAGGAATAGGTGTGCAGTTACTGCACTGTTGGGTTAAATAATTATCTGTGATAAAGACAATTCGATCAATGCGATTTGGTGCGCTCGGGAACGCATTATCTAGTTCATTAAACGGTGGGCTAATTAATGTCGCGCTTCTCTGGGCTATCTCATGTGTTACTTGTTTTGCTTCAGGCGATCCAATATTGTCAAGGCTGCCAGGGGGCGTAATTGAAAATGCAGTGAAGGTATCGTAAATGCGAAATTTCAGGGTAAGGATGCGCAAGACCGAAGCGTTAACGCGTTGGGCAAAGATAGTATCCTCATTGTACTTTTTCGTAAAGAAATCTAATGTCCTGGTAACTGTTGTAAATGTGTCGGGATCATCGGTAGCAATGAAGTTGTTGACAAAAAGGATATCATTTCCAGCCAGAAATGCATCCAACGCTAATCTCTGGGCATTAAAGGTTGCCTCGGTAGGGTCGTGAAAACGGCGCACTGCTGGACTGCCTAAATCATCACTAATCATAACGCCACCATTGGAGCGCCAGTTTTCTAGAGGTGGTAGATCCATCAATAGATCAAGTGCTTGTTGATCAAAGCTTATAGGTCGTGTTGTGGATCGAATATTTCCTTGTAATCCTTGATAGCGGATATGTGAAGTAAGGAGGGCATCCACTTGGTTTTCCTGGCTGGATGCATATCCGGTTACCGCAAAAAATGGTGCTAATTCTATTTGTTTTAATTGCTCAAGGGACTTGCGTACAGTGGCAACTTCTTCTATTGGGATATGATCAGCACTGCCTAAACCAGGAAAGTGTGTTCCAACAACAGCGATGCGGTTGTTACTGCCCTCATGGATGCCAGCAATGTAAGCACTACCCATTTCTCCAACCCAGAAAGGATCACCGCTAAAGACCCGCACATTGAGATCGCCTTCTCCTTCAGATCGAGGTGTTTCTAGAACATCTAGGGATGGGCCAAACAGCAAGTTGACTCCTAGAGTACTCAGTTCATCTCCGGCAATAACGCCTGCTTGGTTAGCAAATTTGGGGTCCCACGTGGCGCCGATGGATAATTGACTTGGTAATGTGGTCAGCCCGCTTAGCATTTGATCGTAGGGAGCCCCATCTCCTTCCTGAGAAATACCCACAAAAAGAGGGATATATTTTGGAAGGAAGATTCCATCGATATTGTGTTCAAGTTCATTTAGCTGGGAAGCAGATAAGCGATTATATTGGAGTTGATTTATCAGTTTATGAGTATCTTGGATGATTTTATTGCTAGTTGAGAAGTTGTCGTTTTCATTGGATAGTACCACGCCGCCAATATAGTGTTTTGTGATTAGATCGTAAATTTGTGTTTTTGGGCCAATGTCACTGCCTTTAAAAGTTACCAAAAATAGCTGCCCAACACGCTCCGCTGGTGACAGACGCGCTAATAAATCAGCAGCCAGTTCCTCAGGTGTATTTCCCTGCGAAAATGGTGCAGCATGAATTGGCGTGTGAAAAAAAATGATTAGCAGTGCTATTGCGGCTAGAATATACTGCTTGCGGCGATGATTTCTCATGCAGGTCCTTAGGTAAAAAATTAACTATAGAGGATTTGCGCTGCTCGATATTACTTTCTCTCCTTGATTCTTTATTTTGGCGGCTGTCACGAAGATTTGGCGTGCTAAGAGAGGATCGTCTGTAAAAATACCGTCTACACCCCATTGATGCAATTCTAAAATTTTTGAAGGGTCATTTACCGTATATACGTAAACAGGATGTTTACGGCGGTGCTGACGTTGAATAAGGCGTGATGTTGTGTTTTCGACTGCCGGGTGCAGAGCTTGATGCGGTACCCAATATTCTAATAGGGCAAGCATTAAGTAGCCTTTGAAACCAGGTAGCGTTAAAAAACCTAGTGGAACGGAAGGTAATAATTTATGGATGCGGCGCAGTGTACCGGGATGAAAAGAAGAAAAAAGCACTTGCTGCTCAAGGTTATGGTGCTGTACCAACTTCGCTGCTTTTTCTGGTAGTTGGTCTGAAGGCGTTGCGTAATTGGTTAATTCGATATTGATATATATTTGCCGCCCTACACTCTCAAAAACTTCTTCAAGGGTTGGTATGCGCTCATTGCAAAATGAAGTGTCAAAAGCGCAGCCAGCGTCAAGATCTTTTAAAGCTTCTAGAGAGAGATCTTTTACATAACCGCTACCGTCAGTTGTGCGGTCAACGGTAGCATCATGAATCACGACTACCTGTCCATCCGCAGAGAGTTTAGCATCTAGTTCAATGGCATCGGCTCGTTGACGAACAGCTAGCTCAAATGATGCCAAAGTATTTTCCGGAGCATACGTGCTTGCACCGCGATGGGCGAAGATAGCGGGACTTGGTAGATTCCGGATCATGAAATACTGTCTATTTTTAGAATTTTACAAAATAAGCCCCTGCGGCACGATCAATAAGATCTGGGGTCATCTCGGGTTCAATATCAGTAAAATCTGCAATATCTAAAATTTGATCACAAATATCACGTGGATGTGATGCACGAAGCTTTCGATCATGTTTGATATACCATTCTTGGAGCAAATATGCCAATCCTTGATCGTTATATGCTATGCCTTTTGATCGTGCAACGTTTTTAAAAATTTCACGATATTTTTCGTAACTTGGATCTCCAATATGGATTTTGTGTCGCAGGCGGCGCAAAAATGCTTCATCAACCAAATCTTTTGGAGGTAGATTAGTTGAAAAAACAATCAAAACATCAAAGGGAACTTCAAGTTTGCGCCCGGTATGTAAGGTGAGATAATCGATTCGATTCTCAAGAGGGACAATCCAGCGATTTAGTAAATCCCTTGGGCGAACAAGTTGGCGGCCAAAATCATCTATCAGCAGAATACCACCATTTGCCTTCACTTGGAATGGTGCTTCGTAATATTTATTGACATCATCAAAAACAAGGTCTAAGCCATCAAGTGTAAGTTCTCCACCAACTATGATGAAGGGTCTGCGGATGCGCACCCACCGTGTATCTCTTCTTGACCCAGATTTCAATGTTCCCGCCCCTTGGTCTGCAGTTTCAGGTTCTGGTGCAAGTTGATGGTTGACGCTGTCATAAAGTTTCACGACTTGCCCATCTATATAGATTGCATAGGGAATATACATAGATGTACTAAGGATCATTTTACCGATCGCTTGGGCGATACTGGTTTTACCATTTCCTGGTGGTCCATAAATAAAGATGGAAGTGCCGGAGTTTACAGCAGGGCCGATATTTTGGAGAGTTCTCTCGTTAAGAGTAAGTTGAGAAAGTGCTTGCTGCAGCAAGCGTTGCGTTATTCGTAGTTTGCTCTGGCTTTGACTTTTAACGCCTTGAATATAGAGATCTAAAGGTACTGGAGTCGGTCCTGCATATTGGCTGCGGTCTATGGCCTCACGGGCGCGCTCCATCCCGGCTCCAGTAATAGCATATTGATAGGCGCCCTCTCCAAGTCCCATTTGAGATGATTTTACTTCTACAAATTTCTCGCGTTTTAATGTGTTGAGGATTTGGTCAGTAACATTGGCAAATGGAAGCGCAATAGCTTCAGCAATTTGGAAACCCGTTAAATAACCCTGGAAGTATAAAACCTTTAGAGTGAGGTCTTGTAACCACAGCGGAGATAACCCTGTATCACTAAGTTTATTAATAGCTGGAGGAATAAATTGGGCCTTGTGTGTTGTCGA
>JBDLJO010000107.1:0-7817 GCA_039714275.1 Chloroflexota bacterium
TTCAGCGCCCCCGGTGCGACTCGAACGCACAACCGTCGGCTTAGAAGGCCGGTGCTCTATCCATTGAGCTACAGGGGCAATAAATTAATTAACACTCTGGGCAAGGGCGGATGCCTTTATAAACCCGGGTACCTGAAATGGTGCGTAAAATTGTTGTCGCCGGGCGATTAAGGCGTTCGCCTAATTCGACCGATGACAGGTGCAAATTGCCATTGGACAGGAATACTCGAAATACAGCCTCTACCAACGAGGTGCGTTCGGTAATAAAGTCTTCTGCTTTGGCACAATGACTGATCAAGATGTGCTGTAAACCATCGACAGGCTGCACTTCGGCTGTTTCTGGGTCTACCCAATCTACCAGTTCATCACCCTTTAATTCAGCAAAGGTTTCTTGATGCTCTGGGCATAAGGCACTGTGCAGATGGATACGCCATTCCCGATCATGCTGCCCCCACCAATCATAATCAATATGGAAGGGGGTATCATTTGAGGGCCTGACTAAACTATAACGTTTTACTTTGGTCACCAAAAAACTCCTTCATGCACCCATTATCCTTATGCCAGCGGTGCCCTGGCCAATAATATTATTCGCCGGCTGAGTCATCAAAACGGAAATGCAAATCGCCAACATGCACAAACCAAGGTCTGGACGCCAGCAGCGCCATGATGGGACCGGGAGGACATCTGCGTACCAAATTTACGGCGGCATATAATTCAACAAAATGGACATGTCCCTGGGGGTTTAGCTTGGTCAACTCGCGGGCAACATTGGCAACCGTGCGCTCAAAGGGGGGGCGATTGTTTTGATGCTTACCCCACACCTCATCCAGAGCCTGTACATCAGGGACGAAGATACCCATGCGCTCGTCATAAGCGGCGGCAACTAACTGCTTCAGGGTGGCAAAAACAATGCCTTCATCGGCACCTACTAAAACTGTGCGCACCCAATCCCGGCGAGAGCGTTTGGAATCTACCTTAATGACGACCTCTCCGGATTTTTTACCACGTTTGATACGTACGACACTGCCGGGCATAAGTTCACGCTGGCGGTACCATTCTTCCAAGCCAAAGACATAGCCCTGATTACGAACAACCCAACCGGGGAATTTTTCTCCACTATCGCCGTCAACCAGCATAAAGCGAATACGCGAGGTTTCATAGGCGGTGGGGAAAAAGGGGCTTACCTGCGGCGTAAGGGGCAGGGTCCCTGCCCGCCAATGGGGGAATAACAAACTAACACCGACATCTGAAACGGTTCCGGTCTGGCCATCGGTCAGGTCGGAAAGCTCATCACCCAGCTTACTCTCTAAAGCCAACATATCGGGGTCGAGGATACTGCGATCATATTCCATGCCGGTGAACTGGAGAAAGAGGGGTGTTTCACGCACACCTTCGGGCTCTAAACGCTTCAAGAACCAGAATACCTGACCGGCAGGGCCAATTTCATCAAAGCGGTCATCTTCCTGGAGGGAGAGATCAAGAGAAAATTCAACCAATTTTGGGTTATCATTGGCCGGTAAATCAAGCTGAGCAAGTAAATCCGAGGTTGGCAGTGGTCCACCGCCGGCCATATCCAAGAGCGCTTCCGCTAAATTTAAATGACCATCATTGATGTCAATCAGCAGGGCACGTGGAAACCAACGTCCAGCAATGCGCACGAAATCCGGGTTTTCGCCCAAACCGTGTTCAAGTCCTTCGATCAATGATTGACCATAAGTATCAAAAATCACCTGTGCGGCTGGTAAATCATCATCGGAACTTGCAGGAGCTTGATTCAAGATGTGATCTTCAAGCCCGGATGCAAATTCTCGCTCTTCATTATTCTCAAAACGTACTTTTAATACCGTGAACTCACCCAAATCCGGGTTTACCCCAGGGCGTACATCAATCACCTGGGCTTGACGCCAATTCAAAGAGGGGAAGACCAGGCTGTTATCGACTTGATATTCGCCTGCAGGGAGATAAATTTCACCACCGGAAAGCCGCTTCTCTTCAACTTTTTTGCTTTCGCGCTCCAAACGATCTTCTACCAATACGGTGATCATTTCCTGGGGCGTGAGTGGTGTTTCTGTTTCTAGCAAATGTGTATAAATGAATTCAACATCATCATCTTCAAGTTGAAAATCATCCCAATAATCTTCTTGTGCTGCTGAAGAATTAATAACCATACTAAGCCTCGTAAAACCATTGAACCATGATTAAAATAAACAATCGGCAAAGCTGCAATTTGCGCTTTTACCCACCTGATATTATACTCTACCCTGGTAATGGGACAAGTATCGGGTCATCGGTTGCCAAAATTTACTTAAACTGAGGAAGGAGGCAGTGGATGTCGGAACAGAAATGGGTTGTGGTGACAACGATCAGCGGTGAAATGCAGGCTGAATTAATGCGCGGTTTATTAGAAGCACAGGGAGTCCCGGTGCTGCTGGTTCAAGAGAGCGCCGGCCGTACTTTTGGCATTACAAACAGTCCGCTGGGGGAGGTAGAAATTCTGGTGGCTGAAAACAGGGTTGAGGATGCACGCGAGGTGATCGCGAAATATGAGTCCGGCGAGTACGAAGGGATGGAATATACCGAGGAATAAGCAAGGCAAAAATCTAAGGGTAAACCGAATTCATCCAGATGAGGGGGTTGACTTGGATGCCGCCGACTAAAATTTCCCAATGCAAGTGCGGACCGGTAACTCGCCCGGTTGCTCCGACATAGCCTATCAGCTGACCTGCTTTTACCTTATCGCCAACAGAAACCAGCATCTCGCTTTGGTGAGCATACGCCGAGAAAACGCCCCAACCGTGATCGATGATGGTGGCGTTGCCGCGCACGACGGTTGATTCAGCAAAAACGACTTTTCCAGGGGCCGGCGCATATATTTCGACACCAACATGCCCACAAAAATCTAATCCGGTATGAAAGGAGTAATACCCCCCGTTATTATAAGAGCGTCGATTACCAAATTGGGAAGGGAAACAATCGCTGTACACGGCCGGCACCGGGCTTAAGAAGACACCATCCCAACGTTTATCAGGTGTGGCGGACGCGACAGCGCTAAACCAGGCCCGGTTTTCAATTTTATTGGTCTGGTTATCTGTTGTTTCAGTGTTGACAGTTAAAGGGGGATCGTAAGGATAGCCGCCATCATGAATAACGATATTTTGAGAAAAGGCGAGGGGGATGTTTTCGGTCAGATTCCCGGTGATGGTTAAGTCATAAATCCCTGGATCCAGCATGGCGTGCATCCCCTGTAAGGCAACATATTTACCAGCTCCATGCTCAAAAAAATTGAGGGGCAAGCCATTAAAGGAACCCGAAAAGGCGGCGCCGGGAAGGGCATCCAGCGTGAGGACCAGGGTTTGCCCCTGGATCAATTTATCCGGACCAACTTCCAATCCAGCAACCCCTTCGGGGAATGCCCCGGGGCCCTGTTCATCTGAACTGGGATAATAGCGTGTCTGACCCGGAACGAGGCTCCAGGCACTTTGGTCGTGATTCTCGGCCATTAATGCCCAGGGACTGGTGTCGTGACTGAGCGCCAATTCCAAAAGAGACTGACCTCTCTGCAGGGTGGCACGTCCGACCGGTGGGAGACCATTCTCTGCACCATCGCTGAGGATAATTAAACTAGCGCCTGCAAAGAGTTCATCCGGGCTGGTAAAGTGATTCAAGCGAGATAAATCCGATTGGGAAATGCCATATCGGCGGCTCAAACTCTCCAAGGATTCGCCATACGGCACGATTTGCGTGACCAAAACACCTGACAAGCCTTCCAATCCCGGAATGACGATGTGCATGCCAATGGTTAATTGGTTCTGGTTGGTGATGCCATTTTCGGCTGCCAGGGCATCGATTGCAACGCCAAAACGCTGGGCAATTGCCCATAGGGAATCCCCCGGTTGGACAATGTAAACCGGACCGTCAGGCTCCCCATCTTGTGCGTGGGCAGAGCTGAACGGCAGCAGACAGATGACAAGTAATATAAAACTAAGCGAGATGAGCTTCTTCAAAATCTAATTGATCTCCTACCTGAAAAGAGGGGAGCCAAGAATCTGCCACCTCTAATATATATTTTGCCGGTTGTGCGGGAATATAAAATGGGCGCCAACGGCGGGCCAATTTCAGATCAACAATAACCCGGGCCTCATTGACCCAAACAACGGTTAAATCGATGGGCACAAAGAGCATATGAATGGCGGCATCCAATCGATTTTCACGCGGCTGCACCAGCAAGAGACCCTCTTGGGGGTCCAGTGAGCGCCTGAAAGTTAAGCCTTTCAAACGACAAAGAAAAGAATCACAGTAACGGGCCTGAATTGGCTGCGGCAGTGAACGACTTATGTTTTTGATGTTGAGAACGCGCATTTATAACTCTTACCTAAGCATCAGGGACGACTTATGAGCAAAAAATCCTCGCTGTCGTCCCTGGCATTATGCTAAAAATTGAAAATAATATCAAGCAGGGGCACCATCTAATACTTTGGAGACACTGGAAACTAATTCCTGTGGTCTAAAGGGTTTAGAAATATAATCGTCCACTTTAGCGATATGCAATCCAAGGACACGATCAATGTTTTGGGCCTTGGCTGTGATGACAATGACGGGGATATCCTGGGTAAGTTCAGCATTGCGCATATTTTGATAAATATCCCAGCCATCAATATCCGGCATCATGAGGTCCAAGAGCACCAAATCTGGCAGGGCTTTATGAATCAGGTCTAAACCTGCGCGACCACCTTCAGCTCCGGTAACCCGATATCCTTTGCGCTCAAGGATCAACTTTACCAACCCAATCATTTCAACGTCATCTTCAACATAAACGATGTGACGTTTTGCCTGGTCGTCCATACTACCCTCCATCTGGATGGTACACTTGTCATGAAAAGTTTACCATAGGGACGATACTCTTGTCACGCCTACTACCCTGGGCTATAATCCCTGTGCTATTTTGGAAATGATTAAAAATGATAATTTACGAGGTTAGAAATGATTGATGTTAATGCACTCCGCAAAGGTGTCACCTTTGAATTGGACAATAATTTATTTAAGGTTCTGGAATACACACACCACAAACCAGGACGCGGCAAAGCAACAATTCGGATAAAGGCTCGCAACTTGCGCACAGGTGCAACCATTGATAAAACCTTTAACTCCAGTGAAAAAGTCCAGGATGTACGCCTGGATCATCATAACGTGCAATACCTGTATACTGATGGTGAGTTCTATCATTTCATGGATTTAGAAACCTATGAGCAGCCAGCCCTGAACGGTGAGGTATTAGGGGATGCCATCCAGTACCTTAAAGAGGAGATGGAAGTAAAGTTAACTTTTTACGGAAATGAGCCCTTGGACATCGAACTGCCGATCACGATTGATCTTGAAGTGGTGCAGGCCGAAGCATCCGTACGTGGTGATACAGCAACGGGCGTGACCAAAAAAGTCAAAACGGAGACCGGTGTTGAGGTTGATGTGCCAGGCTTCGTAGAAGTTGGCAATGTCATCCGGGTCGATACCCGCACGG
Source organism: Chloroflexota bacterium (assembly GCA_039714275.1). Taxonomy (GTDB): domain Bacteria; phylum Chloroflexota; class Anaerolineae; order Anaerolineales; family UBA11858; genus JBDLJO01. The sequence goes on from JBDLJO010000107.1 coordinate 5,516, forward strand.
GAACCTATATCACCCGAGTATAAATACCCCTTTTTTTGAATATCCATCCAAGACCCCCTCACCACGAGGGGGTCTTTTTATTCTCCATGCTATAATTTGAGCTATGCAGAATCCCTTCGGAAAAGAATGTAAATATTTTTACGGTGATTACTATCGCGGGCGGAACCGTGAGGAGTGCCGTCTATTTTCCAGCACTGAGAAATGGCAGCCTGATCTGTGCCGGGTTTGCCCCGTGCCGGGTATTACCCTGGCCAACGGCTGCGAGTATATTGAACTAGAAGCCGAGACTTTCCGCCCCCTGCTGGTGTTAAAACCGCAAGTGCGGATAAAAGCCTTCTGCAACAAAACTGAAAAACCCGTACCGGAACCGCATGTCGGCTGCGGGGAATGCCATACACTGCATCCCATTTACATGGGGGAGCCCTATGACCCTGACACTACTGATTGACCTTGATGATACTTTAATTGCCAACAGCATGGCCACTTTTATCCCGGCATATGTGGGGGGGTTGGGAAAAGCTTTGAGCAATCATATCAAACCGGAACTGGCTGCACAAACTTTAAATACAGCTACGGATCAGATGTTTGCAAATATTCGCCCTGACCGGACGCTGAAGGAAGTTTTTGATCCTGCTTTTTACCCAAAACTTGGGGTCACCGAGGGAGAAATGCGGGCTCCGATTGCTCGATTTTATGAAGAGGATTTTCCCAAGATAAAATCGCTAACCCAAGCGATACCTGATGCCGTAAGATTAATTGGTACTGCCATCGAGCGCGGCTATAGGATTGGGATTGCTACTAACCCGCTCTTCCCTCTAACGGCAATTCAACAGCGGTTAGCCTGGGCTGATCTGCCCACAGGCAGCTATGATTTTGACCTGGTTTCTTCGTATGAAAGCTTTCATTTTGCCAAGCCAAACCCGGCCTATTTCGCCGAATTCCTGGCAAAAATGGGGTGGCCGCGCGGCCCAGTGGTGATGGTGGGCAATGACCCGATCCATGATATTCAAGGAGCAAGTGGGTTGGGGTTGGCCACTTTTTGGGTCAACAATCAAAGCACCAATACCGATGGCGTGGGCAAAAACAGGCATGCAATAGGGAGTCTGGCAGATGTGATCCCGTGGTTGGACGCGCTGCCCGAGGAGCACTTAGAACCTCAATTATCAAGCCCAAGCGCGATCACTGCGATGCTGCGAGGGATCGCGGCAGCGTTTGACAGCCTGACCCGCGGTATTTCATCCGAGTTGTGGCTAAAGCGCCCGGAAGATGAGGCCTGGAGTCTGACAGAGATCATTTGCCATTTGCGTGACGTTGAACGCGAAATCAATATCCCGCGGCTGGATCAAATCCTGCAAAAAGAGAATCCGATGCTGACCGGGATTGACAGTGACCCCTGGGCAAAAGAGCGAAATTACCAGGAGCAGGATGGGGAGCAAGCACGGCGCGATTTCCTGACCGCCCGGATGGAGACGCTTAAGATCCTGGATAGATTATCTATTGATGACTGGCAGCGGGGTGCACAGCACACCATTTTTGGTCCGACACAACTGCAAGAAATCATCGGCATTATCACGCAGCACGACCGTCTGCATTTGCGGCAGATTTTGGGAAATTTGGGTTAGTCTAAATGTGGGATGCCCGCCTCTGGAGCATGCTTTTATAATGGGGAGATGAAATCTTCGTTCGAGACCAGCGAGGGGGACACGCGCTAAACCGAACTGCTATTGGTTGTTTAACAGCAGTTCTTGCTTTCTGCGATTGTGCTTCTCTTTTATTTAAATTGACATCAATATATCTTTTTTGCTACTATAAGAATGTAATCCAATGCCTGGCCAAGCCTAATCAACAACTCACCCCAAATCAACAGCGTTCATAAATCAAACTCCAGACATTGCAATACCCCTGGCCTTTTCCAAGGATTTGCTTGATGTATTTAATACCAGCAAAAAGAATTGGTTAACAAATCCATAAGATCCAGGCTGGGATATTCATTAATGAGGAGGTAGATATCGAGAAGAAAAAGGATAAAAAATTGTAAGTGTCAAATGTCTAATGTGGGAAAGGAGAATCTAATGTCTGGCATGTTTTTACAAGTCAACTTCAAATTCAATATGCCCCCTGCAGAATTTGAGGGAGCAGCATCCACCCTGGCCAATCAGTTCGCCGCAGTGCCCGGTTTAACATGGAAGGTCTGGTTCATCAATGAGAGCGAAAGTGAGGCCGGTGGAATTTACTACTTTAAAGATGAGGCTTCACTGAAGATTTATCTGGACAGCGAACTCGCCGCTGGCGTAATCAACCA
>JBDLJO010000108.1:0-7729 GCA_039714275.1 Chloroflexota bacterium
TGGCTGAAATTATTGGCATGCTGCTGCCGGGCGGACCCTATGCAGTTTTCCCCTTGATTGCGGTGCTTTATCAATCTGGCGCTGGTATAGGACCGGTGGTGACCATCATTACCAGCTGGGCTACCCTGGCTTTACTGACGATCACTTTTGAACTGCCTTTCATGGGCTGGCGTTTTGCAGCTATCCGCTGGGGGTTGGGGTTAGCAGTACCGTTATTAGCCGGTGCAGCGGCTCAATTTATCCTTTAAATTTATACTTGACCCTTCAGAAAACGAGCCAGTACTGCCAGGCAATGATGGATAAGGTTTTAAACCAAAACAGACGTGCCTTGAATGGCTGGATTACAACCAGCACGACACTGATCACACCCCCAAAAATTTCCTCAAATACAAAAAAACGGATTATATCGACGTTACAATGGTGCTGTAAGCATTGCCGATAGCAGGACCAAGTAGATATAAAACTACAATAACAATTAAGGAAACTAAAACTAGAATAAGAGCATATTCTACAAGGCCTTGTCCGGTTGATGTATTCTTAATTTCACCCATAATAAATCTCCTTGCGTAAATTTTAGCACAATAAATAGAAAAATAATAGCCGCAAACAGCCCTTGATCTTAATTGTGCACGGGCAAATTTATAAATAAAGCATAAAAATATATATCAAATGGCAGTTTAAGAAGAAAAATAATGACAGTCAATCGATTCGTAAAACTGAATTAGGGGTTCAGACGAAATCTAAGCGCCGCCAGCCCCATAGACGCTGTCGTCAACCGGGGTTTCTCCGGACGGGTCCCAGACATAGACCCAATCTCCAACCTCGGCCCAATCAAAAAGCCAACGAGCATCCCCAATCGATGTATTGATGCAGCCATGCGATTGCGGGAACCCGAGGTTGGCTCGCCAATAGGCGCCGTGAATGGCGCGTGCCTCGTCAAAATACATCGTCCAGGGCACATCCTCTAAATAGTAGGCATCCGAGCGGTCGGCTGTAAAAGCGCCGCTCATCGGCGTGGTCTCGAGCTTCTCATAGATTTGGAAAACCCCCGGGCGGGTCCAGAAAGGGTCTAGACCGCTGGCGATGATGGTGGCGAAAACTAGCTGGTAATGATCATAAACGGCAATGGTCTGCTCAAAGAGGTTGATCTCAATCCAGCGGTCGCCTGTGACACCCGCGGGGGGCGTGGGGTTGGGACTGACGATGGCGATTAAATGCTGGTGAATCCACTCGTCGGGACCGATGTTATACCAAACCCCGTCGCTGCTTTCCACCGTATCATAAACCCAGACCAGCTCGTGATTGTAGAGCAGATGACCGGTGAAGTCATTAACCTGATAGCCGGGGGTGCGCTTGGTCTCGACGCTGGATGTTGGGCTCAGATACGTCAGAATCCAGCCAAAGGGACGCACAGGCATATCCCCGATCTCATAACCTTGAAACCGGGGCGCGCTTACCCGGCTGACATCACTGGCTGTCATCCAGGCGCCGGGAGAAACCATATAAAAACGTTTGCCATCCACAACCGCCTCATCAGCATAGGATATATAACTGAAGGAGGCATCGATGCGCTGGACAGCATTTCTTTTTTTGCCTTCCAGAGCATCTGCAATGGATCCGTAAATCGGAGCGTTGTTGGACCGGACGAAGCCATAAGCGGTGCTGGCATAAGTCAGCTCGAAATCAGGCGCCGAGACGGGTAGGGGTTCAAGGGGGAGTGTTAAACCGTTCTCTGCTAAGGTGGTTAAATACTGCGATGGTCCCGCAGCAATGCAGTCGCTAACCCGGTTGATATAAACATCCGGCAGGCAGAGTACACTACCATTGGCATTTTGCGGTCCATCCTCAGCTTGAACCGGTCGAGTTGAAAGGAAGAGCAGCCCAGTTAAAAATAGAATCAGCAGGGCTTTATGTTTAATAAGCATTTCTTGTCCCAGGTGTTGTTACCAGTAAATAAAAGTCAGGCATAAAAGGTTAAAGTTAAGCGATTCTGGCAAAGGTGCAGAGATCAAATCTGCCAGCAAGCGCGTTGAAGGTTGGATGAGATTATATCAAGGTTCATTTTCGCCAGGCCACATCGCCGAAGGTACTGCTGGGCCAGCCGCGGGCGGCGAAAGCTTCGAAAGCAAATCTTTCGGCACCAATTTGCCCGCTGGGTCCGTGCCCGGGGAAGAACCTGGTTTTATCAGGCCATTTAAAGACAATCTCACGCATGGTGCGCATCGTGGTTTCAAAGTCTTCGGGTGACCATGTTTTTCCTGGCCCACCAACGAATATGGTATCTCCAACGATGACACGACCATCGCCGAGATTGAAAGAAATTTGGCCGGGTGTATGGCCGGGCGTGTGAATGGTCTGGATGACCAGGTTTCCTATCTTTAGGATCTGATTACCTGCCAGCGGCTGATCATAGTTCAACCTAAATTTTTCAGAATCCCTAGGGTGCAAATATACCGGTGCAGCGGTGGCATCTTTGACTGCTTCCAAAACTCCTACATGATCCAGGTGCCCATGTGTGAGCAGGATTTTATCGACACGCGTGTCCTTTACTGACTCGAGAATCCTTTCAGGTTCAGCACCCGGGTCAATGATGGCGCTGGTGCGTGTCGCCTCACAAATCACAGCGTATGTGTTCATCGGCCACGGACCAACAGAATTCTGAATCAGCTTGGCTGCCATTGTATTCTCCTCTAAAACATCCAGCATGGAACCAGGGCGGTGGTGATTAATCGTTATCCAGGTTTGTACGCGGCTTGAAGCGTGTGCACTACCCTGGTGTGCGTATATACTCAGACGCTCTAATGCGGTTACAACTTACCAACAGTGATGTCCGGATGACCAGAACTCCCGATCTGTCAGCGCCAGCGGTCCTGTTGCGACGATCAATATTCCAGGTTGGTTAGAAATCAGGGGGCGTTTAAGAATCGTTAATGGAGGTCCACAAAACTACCTGGTTCCGACCACTTCGTTTGGCTTGATAAAGTGCCTGGTCTGCATAGTCGATCAGGGTTTGAATGCTGTCACAGTCGGAATGAAGTTCAGCAATACCGATGCTGACTGTAATATTAATCATATTATTAACGGTTTTTATGGGTGTGTTTTCAATCATATAGCGTAAGCGCTCAGAAACAGCTTCAGCAGAATTAATGGACTCCGTATCACCATGTTTCCTGCCGGGTGTTTCAGGCAGCAAGATGGTAAATTCTTCACCACCGTAGCGCCCGATGATATCCGTATCGCGCAAGTTTTCTTTACAAATTTTGGTGATCGTCTGTAAAACTTGATCACCAACGATATGACCGTAAGTGTCATTGATTTCCTTGAAACGATCTAAGTCCATCATGATCAGCGATAGGGGGCGTTGATAACGGCAAGCGCGCTCGTATTCCCGGGTTGCCAGCGTCAGGAAGTGTCTGCGGTTAAATGTGTTGGTTAATGAATCAGTAATTGCCAATCGATGCGTTTCCTCGTACAAACGCGCGTTTTCCAGCACAATTGCGACCTGGCTGGCAAAGGCGTTGGCGAGACGAGCATGATTCTTTGTGAACTGCCCCGGCTTTATGCTGTCGAGAGCTAATAAGCCGATCATTTTATCGCGTACCAGCAGGGGCACACCAAGCCAGCCTCGAATATGATTGTGGGGCGGTTCAAGAAATGTTTTGTATTCCAGAGGCGCGTCTTCCAGGATATAGGGTCGGCGGGTAGTGAATACAATAGCATTTGGCGTATTCGTGTTAATAGAGAATTTAAAGCCGATTGGGCTGTTTTCTTTTGGAAAGCCTCGTTGGCCGATAATTTCGACTTCCTGCCCGTGAATTAATTGTACAGAAGCGCTGTCATGCGGCACCACTCTGTTCAATTCGTTAAGAATATGCTCAATGGCATCATTAAAGTTTAAGCTGGCAGTAACCGCCCTGCCGGCCAAATAGAGGGTTTCAGATTCTTCTGCTCTTCGTTCAGCAGTTTCAAGCAGCTCTGCTTTGAATAATGCCAATGCTACTTGTTGGCTGGCTCTTTGATAAAGCTCGATTTCTTCTTCTGAATGGGCGTGGTGGTTATCGAAAGTCAGGATTGCTGAGCCCAAATTGTCATGATCAACAGCCAGGGGCAGCGCCAGAACAGTGTGGGCACCAAGATTGGTGCTTAGGTCGGTTGAGACATCCAAATCAAGATGGATATTGTCAACGATCATGGGTTGACCTGTATCAAGACATTTTTCGGTTAAATCAATACATTCAGGGGGAGCTGGTTGGATGGTGGTCTTTTGGGTTTCGGCGTTATGATGGGCGCTGATTTGCTTTTTAGGGGAATTGGGGTCTAAAAGGGTGATAAAGCAGGCATCCGCGGCACCTAATTCACATAAGTGCAGGGAAAGTGTCTTTAAAGTCTCCTGAAATTCAAGCGGCTCAATGGTTGCTTGTGTGAGTTCATTGAGCTGTTTTTGCCTTAAAGCATAAGCTTTCAAACTTTCTTCAGCCTCGATTTGGGCGGTGATATCTCGTCTAACAGAAGCATAGTGGGTAATTTCATTGGCCTGATTTCGAATTGCAAACATGGTGGTTGCTTCATGGCTTAACTGACCGTCTTTATGCTTGTTAATAATGACCCCTTCCCATGTTTCTCCAGAAGTAATGGTGCCCCAGAGACGTTTATAAAAATCTGGACTATGGTGATTGCTTTTTATGATGCGGGGGTTTTTCCCTTGAACATCATAAAAAGTATAGCCGCTAATTTTTTCAAATTGTGGGTTAACGTAGACAATATCACCCTTCTTATCGGTGATGATCACAGATTCACTGGCTTGTTTGACAACCGATGCCAGGCGGTTGATCTCATCTTCGGCCGCTATGGTCTTGGAGATATCGCGCACCATTGCCAAAATACAAGGTTGGTCATTTAATGTCATTGAGCTGATACTAAATTCAACCGGGATAATCTGTCCTGTTTTGTGCAGCAAGGCTGTTCGATATTGTGTCAGGGTTTCTTCGCCCCTCATACGGCGTGTATGCCGGTCTTGAACTTTCTCAGTATCCGAGGGTGCAATAAATTTTGAGAAATCAGTATTTTCTACTGCTTCGATTTCACGTCCCATTAATTTAGCTAACTGGGGATTGCTGTAGATGATGATATTATCTTGCACAATGGCAATGCCGTCATTGGCATTGGTTGTAACATTTCGATAAAGGATCTCGCTATCCCTGAGCCCTTTTTCTAATTCTTTTCTCTCCGTGATATCGCGCAGGATGAGTAAATACCCCTGCTTGTAGCTTCCCCGCCGTCCCACTACTTCTGAAATTCTTAAATCGTAAATATGTCCATCAATTGAGGGAATGGTTCTTACTTCGGTAAGTGATTCTGCCCCTTCTTGAAAGCGCCGTTCTAAATATGGCCAATGGGCGAGGATCAGTCGGGCAGGCATGCCAAGAGCTTGTTTAGCTGATATTTGAATAACAGCCTGGGCGGCCGGGTTGATATAACCGATCTGACTTCTATTATCAACCATGAAAACGGCATCTGGCATGGTATCGACAAGCTTGCGATGAGCCGTTGGTGTGAGTTCAAAGAGACGGTGGCGCAGCATCCCCCAACCTAAAAAGGCGCCAGTGACAACAAAGGAAATCGGTGTCAATTCTTTCCCGGGAAAGGGGCTAACATTGAATATAAAGAGGAGGTTAGCTATCAATGGCGGAAAAATCGAGAAGATCAGGGTGATTGCCTGAATGCGATAATCCCCTTCTGTTTGTACAGCTTCGCGAATAAGAAATCCAGCCGCAACCATAAGCAGGATATAGCCATAGGTTACCCCTACCCAAAACATTAACCCGTGTTCATAGATCAGCAGATTGCCTGGATTGGGGTTTGGCGTGACTGACTGCCAAATTAAATGATGGTTTCCATTGGTAAAAACTAAGTAAACCGTATATATGGGCATGACCCAGATGAAAATCAGTTTACTCCAATTCAGCCACTCTCTGCGCTGGGAATATTCCATTACCAGCAGGAAAAATAATGGGGGGATGCTGTGAATGAAGGGATAAGCGGCATTAGCCCAAAAGAAACTTTGAACTATTGTGGTACTGGCGTTTTCAAATCCATAGACCAGTGCCCAGCCCGTAACAGCCAGCATCAGCACGGTTAAATGCAAACTCCCGGGAACTGAACGCCGCCGCCACGCTAAATAACTTATCGCGGCAGCAAAGGCAGCGGCTATAAATTGAAGAATAGAAAAGGTGGCAAACTGGTACCCGGCCATATTTTTTGTTAAAAGATAAATGGGTGCTTTAAAATACCCCGGGAAACTAAACTATTTCCTGGATGTCCCGGATGCTCCCAAAGCACCGCAGTATTGGTTAATAACTATCTCGTAATAGTATAATTGAGTTTGGCTTGATAAGCAAATCGAAGGGGGGGAGAATATTTGATTTTTTTTAAGCTTTCCATTGTATCAATAGGGGATTAACCTTATTCTGCCCAATCGAATGTGCGGGTGACAGCTTTGCCCCAGGCGGCAAATAGATCGTCCCGCCTTTGCGGTTCCATCTCGGGCTGCCACTCATGCTGGACACCCCAATTGGCGCGTAAATTGTCGAGGTTATCCCAAAATCCAACCGCTAAACCAGCCGCGTAAGCTGCACCTAAGGCGGTGGTCTCAGCGACACGCGGACGAACGACCGGGACATTAAGAATATCAGCCTGGAACTGCATCAGCAGCTGATTGCTGACCATGCCCCCATCCACTTTGAGTGTTTTTAATTGAACGCCAGAATCTTTAGCCATCGCTTCCAGCACCTCACGGGTTTGATATGCGCTGGCTTCCAGCGCGGCGCGGGCGATATGACCTTTGTTGATGTAGCGGGTCATGCCCACGATGACCCCTCGGGCATCTGAGCGCCAATAAGGGGCAAATAATCCCGAAAAGGCGGGCACAAAATAAATGCCGCCGTTATCTTCAACCGACCGGGCCAGGGCTTCAATTTCCGATGATTGCTGGATAATACCGAGGTTATCGCGCAGCCACTGCACCAGCGCCCCGGTAACAGCTATCGAGCCTTCCAAAGCGTAGACCGCGGGTTGGCTGCCGAACTGGTATCCCAAGGTGGTCAATAAGCCGCTCTTGGAGGGCACGATCTTGGTTCCGGTGTTGAGCAGCATGAAGCAGCCCGTGCCGTATGTGTTTTTGGCTTCTCCGGGGGCAAAGCAAGTTTGTCCAACCAGAGCAGCCTGCTGATCGCCCAAATCACCGCAAACCGGGACAGACGCTCCAAACGGCCCATCCGAATGTGTTTTTCCCCATGTCCCAGGGTCACTGGAAGGCACGATTTTAGGCAGCATTTCACGCGGGATACCTAATATCTCTAAAATTTCAGCATCCCAGGTCAAGGTTTTTAGATCCATCATCATGGTGCGGCTGGCGTTGGTGACATCGGTAACATGGGTACCGTCGTTTGGACCGCCGGTCAGCCACCAGATCAACCAGGTATCGATATTGCCAAAGATAGCATCGCCGCGTGCTGCCGCGGCGCGCAGCCCGTCAACATTATTTAGCAGCCATTGGATCTTTGGACCTGAGAAATAGGTTGCGATGGGCAGTCCGGTTTTCGGGCGGAAACGATCCTGTCCACCGCTGCGCGATAATTGATCGCAAATAGCTTTGGTGCGCGTATCTTGCCAGACGATGGCGTTGTAATAAGGTACCCCAGTATGCTTATCCCAAACGACGGTTGTTTCA
>JBDLJO010000109.1:0-7660 GCA_039714275.1 Chloroflexota bacterium
CGCCAAACCTTCATGACCGGCAATGCCACTGTGATGGCCTGCCGGGCATTAAAGGAAGAAGTATTTGGCCGGGCAGCGGAATACGTTGAGCAGGAACCCGTCAAGTTAAAGCTGCAGGGCAGTAAGGTGGTGGATCCTGAGAGCGGTAAATCCGTTGAGCTGGCCGAACTAGGAGAAAAGTTTGTTGTTGAAAAAGTCTTTAATCCGAGTGCCACAGCCGCGCTATTAGAGGATGAACCCAGCAAATACGGCACGCCCGAATTTGAATCTCGCCCTACACACTGGTGCTATGCTTATAACACGCAAGTAGCTATTGTTGAGGTGGACACGAAATCCGGGGTGGTGAAAGTGTTGAAGATCATCTCGGCCAACGACCTTGGCAAAGTACTCAATAAGGCTGCCGTAGAGGGTCAAATTCACGGCGGGGTAGTGATGGGCCTGGGGTACGCGCTTTCCGAGAAGTTCATCGTGGAAGAGGGCATCAACCTGACCGACACTTTGCGCAAATGCGGCATTTCTGGCGCCAATGTGGTCCCGGAGATCATCCCTGCTTTGGTGGAAGTGCCCCACCCCGAAGGGCCTCTGGGCGTGAAGGGTTTCGCTGAAGCACCCTCCCTGGCAACAGCACCCGCGATTCTCAACGCGATCTACGATGCTGTGGGGGTACGCATCCACGATATCCCGGCGGATAAGAAAAAGGTGCTGGCTGCAATAGAGAATATTTAGATTAAATATTCAAAGAAAACCATATAAAAAATGACCCCGCTGGTGATGTAGTGGGGTGATATTTACAACTATGATGACTCAGGAATCGTCATCAGCAGTAGGATTAATATTATGAGATCGGTTAGTATTGTTGGATTTGGTCAAGTGCCAGTACAAAAACATTATTCATGCTCACTACAAGAACTTGCAGCTAAAGCCATTAAGATGGCTATGGAAATGGCCAGCGTATCATCGGTAGATTCTTTATTTGCTGGAAATATGCTCGGTGACGAACTTCAAGATCAAAAACACCTGGCTGCTCTTATTGCCGATGAAACTGGTTTGCGGGGAGTTGAGGCCTTGCAAGTTCGGGCTGCTACTGCCACAGGAGCAGCGGCACTTCGAATGGCTTACTTTGCGGTAGCCAGCGGTGAAGCAGATCTGGCTGTCGCGGTTGGCGTTGAAAAAATGAGTGATGGAAATGCCACACCGGCTCTGGCAAAAGCACTTGATGCAGAAAAGGAAGTAAAAAATAACCAGAATTTAATTAGTGTGAATGCTGATTTAATGGCCAGGTACATGAAGAAATATCATCTACCTGCAAACGGGTTAGCGAATTTTTCTGTAAATGCCCACAACAACGCAATTACCAATCCTAACGCCATCTTCAGGAAAAATATTAGCGCTGAAGATGTAATAAATTCCAGAATTATTTACGATCCGATAAGATTATTAGATTGTTCACCGATTTGTGATGGCGCGGCTGCGGTTATCCTGGCTCCTGAAAGTGAAGCAAAAGCATTTTCAGAACAACCCGTAAAAATCTTGTCTTCAAGCGTTGCAACTGATCGTTTTCGAATATCAGATCGTGATGACCCCCTCGTTTTAAGAGCAGCTCAACTATCTGTGCAGAAGGCTTTCCAACACGCTAATGTAAACCGAAGAGAAATTAGTTTTTTTGAAGTTCATGATGCTTTTAGTATCATGGCATGTTTGCTATTAGAAGCGGTTGGTTTTGCTGAACGAGGTCAAGGATGGCGATTGGCTAAAGATGGTGAGATAGGACTCGATGGAACAATCCCAATTTCCACAATGGGAGGTTTGAAAGGTCGCGGACACCCGATTGGTGCGACTGCAATTTACCAGACCTGCGAGATTATCATGCAGCTAACTCACCAGGCAAAAGAAAACCAAGTAAAAAATCCTGAAATCGCTTTATTACAAAGTGTCGGTGGCGCGGCTACAACAGTTATTTCACATATTTTCAGCATCTGAAATCATATGGATACCCGATAATTAATTTCAATGTTTCTGATCAAATATCAAATGGTGAAAATATTGCTTTTAACAACTATAAAGATGGACAATTGAAAAAAGACCGACACCCTATCTAACCAGGTGTCGGTCTCATTTTTGATGCAAGGCATTTTTAGGAGAAATCAACCTCCAAGATAGGCTTTTTTGACATCCGGGTTTTCAAGCAAGTCGTTGGAATTTCCTTCCAGCACTATTTTTCCGGTCTCAAGCACATAACCTCGCTGCGCAAATTTGAGCGCCATACGGGCATTTTGTTCAACCAGCAAAATGGTGGTGCCTTCGGCATTGATCTCTTTGAGCGCCTTGAACATGTCCATCATTAATATGGGGGCCAAACCCATAGAAGGTTCGTCCAAGAGCATCAATTTTCTACCGCTCATAAAAGCTCTTCCAACTGCCAGCATTTGCTGTTCGCCGCCACTCAGTGTGCCTGCTTTTTGGTTAATACGCTCTTTTAAGCGGGGGAAGATTGCAAAGACGCGTTCGAGGTCTTTTTCAACAGCCTCGTTATCTTTTCTGGCAAAGGTGGCTAATTTTAAATTCTCAGCGATGGTCAGGTTGCCAAAAAGCCGCCGTCCTTCAGGAACGTGCGAGATGCCCAACTCGCTGACAACTTTATCGGCAGTGTAACCAAGTAAGTCCTTACCCAGGTAGGTGATTTTAGAGCCTGCGTCAACAGGAATAAGACATGATACTGCCCGCAGCGTGGTACTTTTCCCCGCGCCATTTGCTCCCACAATGCAAATGATCTCGCCCTCATCAATATGGAAATTGATACCGTGAAGAGCCTTGATCTGACCATATGAAACATGCAAGTTTTCTACAGATAACAACATCAGGTCTCTATCTCCTTGCCTAGATAGGCTTCAATCACCTCAGGGTTATTCTGGATTTCATCTGGTGTACCTTCTGCGATCACTTCTCCAAAGACCAAAGTCTGAATGATATCGCAAAGTTCCATCACAAATTTCATGCGATGCTCGATGAGGAAGATTGCCAACCCAAGTTCTCTATGTACTTGACGGATGGTGGTCATCATCTGGGCCAATTCTTCGGTATTCATGCCGGCGGTTGGCTCATCCAGGAATAGGATTTTTGGCTCGGTTGCCAGGGCACGTGCCATCTCAACACGTCTTTGTGCGCCATAAGATAGATTGACAACTATTTGGTCTGCCAGGTGATCCACACCGACAAGTTTCAAGAGGTCGCGTGAGATCCTTTCACTCTCAACTTCTTCCGTCTGTCGTTTGGGCGTATTAAAGAAAGCGCCGACAAGACCATAGGTCAGCTTGGAATAACGGGCTTGCATAACATGCTCAAGGACCGTCATGTGACGCCATAAGCGCAAGTTCTGAAAGGTTCGGCCCAGTCCCAGGGATGCGATTTCAAAGGGTTGGAGTCCAATAATATTTTTCCCTTCCAGCTGGATGCTGCCTTCCGTGGGCGTGTAGATACCAGTGATGAGGTTGAAGATAGTGGTTTTCCCAGCACCATTGGGGCCAATCAAACCTCTGATCTGGCCGGGTTCGATGGCAAGGCTGTAATCATGAACAGCCCGCAGCCCACCGAAGAAATGTGTCATTTTGTTAATCTGAAGCAGCGGCATGTTCGCCCTCCTCTTCTGATCTTCGTTTTGGCTGAAGGAGTTTGCCAACATCAAATTCTCTAAATGCAAACAATCCAGTGGGTCGGTAAAGCATGACTAATATGAGCAGCAGAGGAATAATAATCCATTTATACAGCTCCAATGGTCTCAGCGCTTCACTAAGCAAATTGAAACCCACCGCACCGATAACGGAACCAACTACTGAATTAAGTCCGCCAAAATAGACCATAGCCAGCATTTCAGCTAATTTTTGGATACCAAAGGTACCTGGATTGACATAGCGCATGACATGGGCGAAAAGTCCGCCCGCCACACCAGCCCAAAAAGCTGCAAACATAAAACCAACCATTTTTGTACGCTTGGTATTTACGGTCATTGCCGTGGCGGCGGTTTCTTCATCTCGAACAGCATTGAGGGATTTGCCCATCGTTGAACGCACATAATTGTTAATAATCCAAATACAAAGCATGCTCCATACAAAGACGGTCGGCAGGTTCGCCCAATCTGGCTGGTTCATGAAACCACGCGGACCGCCAAGAATTTCTAAATTCTCGATCAGACTCTTGACGATGAATAAAAAAGCGAGCGAGATAATTGCCAAATAATCCCCTCTTGTTCTAAAGGAAGGGACAGCAACCAATAAAGCGCCCAATGCAGAGACAAAACCTCCCAAAATCAAAACAAGTGGAAATAAAAAGGGTCCCAGTGCAGGTGGCAGCAGAGGAGAACCAAAGATTTTATCGTCCACAAAGATCATAACGGTGAGTACAGATGCTGCATAAGCTCCCAACGCCATAAACCCAGGATGTGAGCAGGAGAATTCTCCCAAATAGCCGTTAATAATATTCAAGCTTAAAGTGAACATGATCGCGATGAGAGAAAGCCGCAGGACTAGGTCTCGATAATCACTGATGTCTGCCCAAAAGTGCAGAATCCCATATAACAGACCAATGTGGACGAAAGCAGAAATCCAGATCGGGTACTTGAGTAATCGAGCAGCCAACTTATTTGCCAGCGAGCTTCCCAACCGAGAAACAATCCCCACCGGAAGCACGTAGATCAAAAACAAATAAGCAATCGTTCCGGGTAACAAGACAGGCTGTTTAAGTACGATCACAAAGCCGAATAGAACAGGTATTTTAGCAAGACCCAATAAGCGAGCTAAGGGTGTTCCAATAAGCTGCTCAAGAGCTACTGCAATTAATATTCCGAAAAGCCAACCAAGCATGGGGGTTTTTGAAAACGGCTCCCAAGCTGCCCGAAGTCGCTTTTTTAATCCATTCTCGCCAGTCGATGAATTGTTGTTTTTTTCCATATCAATTCCTCGCTCCCTTAGAGTCTCAACTTCGCGCTATAAACCTCACCGAAAAATCCGTGGGGTCTAAAGGTTAAAATGAGCAGGATAATGGAATAGGCAATCAGATCTCGCAGCGTGGATGGGAATATTGCCGCTACGAAAATCTCAATAAAGCCTAATAAGAAACCTGCCAATGCCGCTCCCAATATTGAACCGCGTCCGCCCAAAATAGCCGCAACGAAAGCCTTCCAGCCAAAAACAATGCCCATATAGGGATCAAGAACGGGATAGGCAACGCCGAAAAGAATACCGGCGGCGGCGGCTAACCCTGAACCTAAAGCGAAGGTCAGAGCAGCGATGGTGTTGATGGGAACACCCATCAGCGGGACAACGATGAAATCGAAAGCCATTGCACGCATGGCCATACCCCATTTTGTGTGCTGCACAAATTGGTGCAAAGCCAGCATGAGCAGGATGGATACGACCACGATAAGAACTTTCTTATTGGTAATATGGACCCCGCCAAGATTATAGGTTACCGATTCTATCAGGGTGGGAAATTTGAGACGCTGTGCACCAAAAAGGGCCAAATTTCCAGTTTCTAGAATAATGCCGATCATGAGGCCAGTAATTGCTGCCGATGCCCGCGGCGCACCCCGCAAAGGGCGGTAGCCAATTCTTTCGATCAGCATTCCAACAAATGAGGTTAAAAACATGGCCAAAATAATAGTCAGGGTCAAGATCACCCATCCGGGTAAGGCCAAAGTTCCTAATGCTGATAAGGCAACCAATCCAGCAGCAACAAAGAAACCAATATAAGCTCCCACCATGAAAATATCGCCGTGAGCGAAGTTGAAGAGCATTAAAACGCCGTAGACCATGGAGTATCCCAATGCAATTAAGGCATAAAAGCTACCCCACTGCATGGCGTTGACAAAGTTTTGAAGAAAAGATGTCATTTTATTTACTCCTATACTTATGAGAAAAAGACCTGATAGGCATAAAACCTATCAGGTCTGATCATCTTTCCTGAAAATTAGGGACAAGCGGATTTGTAGAATTCGTAATCGCCAGTGTCGCTGATGCGAACAATGACAGCACATTTTATGGGATCGCCTTCTGCGGTGAAGGTCATGTTGCCGGTAATGCCCTCAAAGTCAGTGATGCTGGCCAGCGCATTTCGGACACACTCTCGATCAGCGGCAATATCACCGGTGATTTCCCCACAATCTTTGATAGCCTGCTCAACCAGGTGCAGGGTATCCCAGGTGAGGGCACCAACATCATCGGGGACGTAACCGTGTTCGGATTCGTAGCGGTCAATAAATGCCTTGGTAGCGCCTGTCGCACCGGCGGCGGCATAGTGGGTGGAGAAGAAAAGGCCGTAGCAATCTTCGCCGCACAATTCAACCGTCTCAGCCGAACCCCAGCTGTCACTGCCAACGATGGGAGCATCCCAACCCAACTCATGGGCCTGCTGCACAATCAGCGCAACTTCATTATAGTACTGCGGTGTGAAGAAGAATTCCGCACCAGAGTTTACGATGGTGGTTAACTGTGCACTGAAGTCAGTGTCTTTAGTGGTGAAGCTTTCATAAGCGACAACTGAACCTGCACCATGGACAGCTTCCCAGGCACTCTTGAAGTTTTCAGCCAAC
Organism: Chloroflexota bacterium; assembly: GCA_039714275.1. GTDB lineage: Bacteria > Chloroflexota > Anaerolineae > Anaerolineales > UBA11858 > JBDLJO01. Next base: position 6,584 of record JBDLJO010000109.1, read on the forward strand.
CCTTTGGGGTAATCGCTGGCAACATCGTAAAGTACGGCAGCTTTGGTAAAGCCAAATTCCTCAGTGACAAAGTTCGCCACAACTGGTCCCTGGAATGGATCCAAGAAACAACCTCTGAAGATCCACGGCCGATCTAAGGTGGTATTGGGATTTGTGGACCAAGGGCTAACCATAGGTGTGGAGTAATTGTTAGCGACTTCACCAGCCGGAACAGCCTGTTTGGAAGATTGAGGTCCAACCATGACCAGGATTTCATCCTGGGTGATCATTTTGGTCGTGACCTTGGTGGCTGATTCAGCTTTGGACTCATTGTCCTCGATAACCAACTCAACCTGGTACATTGTCCCACCAACTTCCAGGCCGCCCGCGGCTTCGATATCAGCAAGCCACATTTCTGCGGCGAATTTTGATCCTTCACCTACTTTAGGGATATCACCCGTAATGGGTGCGTTGATTCCAACCTTAATAGTTTCAGGAGCTGCAGTGCCACAAGCGGTCAAGAATAACAGAGCTGTAAGTAAGATAGTAATCATCTTAATATGTTTCATTTTCTCGCCTCCTAATATTGGATTAAATAGGGAACTTATGAAATGCTTATCAATATCCAAAACAAATACGGGCTGCTAACCCGATTGTTGGAAGATGTGCTCCGACAACCATACTATTAGCTTGAAATCACCTCCTTTTATCAACTAGTAAGATTGATTATATACTACAATATCATCGTAATCTAGGTTAATGAAATAAAATTAAGATTCAGCATCAACATCCAAAACTATTCACATTCCACAAAAGGCACCCGTTTGTAAATCGAGAAGATTATGCAATGACTAATGATTTGAGAAGTGACTTACGTGAGGCCTATAACAAAAAAGCCCGCGAGCGGGATGGGCAGGCAGCTCAAGATTGGAAATTAGCAGAACGCAGGCAGTTTCTAGAGCTATTAATTCAAGAAGGGAAGAAAAAACTGTTAGAAATTGGTGGGGGTACTGGAAATGACAGCCTGTATTTTCAAGAACAAGGTTTAGAAGTTGTTTGTACTGATCTATCACCTGAGATGGTCAAGCTGTGTAAGCA
>JBDLJO010000110.1:0-7630 GCA_039714275.1 Chloroflexota bacterium
TTGTTGCCTGGGATATTCGTGATCATAACCATATTGGCCTTTAACTTTTTGGGTGATGGCCTGCGAGATGCAGCAGACCCCTACGGTTAAAATCTCCACGCAGGGACATGCTGCTGACTGGTTGGTTAAGGGATGAAACATTATAGCAAAGCAATACGAATAAAGTAGCCAAAATAAGGCTCTGTTGGTGAATGCACCTGCTGCTTTTAGAAAGTTGCAGGTTGTTATTAGGTGCAGATGGTTTTTGCCGGTAGCGCCGCGCGACTGGTAAAATCCATGTTGGATGGAAAGTAATGGAAATTGAGGATGAATCATAATGGCAACTGTAGATAATGAATTAATGGATTTGACCAAAACGCTTGATCTTGAGACCTTTTGGGCCGAAAACGAGCGGTGTCAGGCCTTTACGACCGACAAACCACGGTGTTCAGCGTCATTTTCTCCTGCTCCGGATGATCACTGGGCCTTCGAGTTTATGCAGGTGCCATCCACGTTGCGTTACTATCGGGATAAAGCGTACCGGGATGCCCTGCACCGTGAGATCAACCAGTTGACAATGACCTATGTCGGTAAATCTTTTTTTGATGAGGACACTTTTCAAAACAATCCCAAAAGGATCGAAAATCTCTTTGGCTGTGAGTTCACCTACCACGAAGGCGGCACGCCTTGGTTGACACATGTCACGGACGATCCGGTCGAATTTGCCGCTGTTCTAGATAAGGCTGAAAGCACGGATTTAGCCACCTGGAGTCTGTCGGAAGCCTATTTGGTGGAGTGGGAACAACGGAAACAAGCTGGTCGGCCCTTGCCCATGCTGGGACGGGCCGGTCGCGGTCCAGCAACGATTTTGACCTCTATTCTCCGACCGGAAACCTGTATTTACTGGTGCTTCGACCATCCTGATCTAATGCGCCGCTTTCGAGATATTCTGGCAGAAAAACTGGTAGCTCTCAACCAAATTCTCCGTGATTTCAGTGGTAATACTGAACCCGGCTATATGATCTATGATGACAACTCAGCCCTCTTTAACGTTAGTTTGTATCGCGAATTCTGTTACCCGGTCTTGGAGAAAGTGTTAGACGATCTGGCACCGGGCGATGCTACGCGTTATCAGCATTCCGATAGCTCGATGGGTCATCTGATGGATATGCAATACAAGCTGGGTATCCGCTCGGTTAATTATGGACCGGATATCGATGCGGGCCTGATTCGGGAAAAGATGCCCGATGCTCTAATCAATGGCCACATGCCGCCCTTCTTGCTCAGAGACGGCAGCCCAGAAGCTATTCGAGAGCGAATTGTGGCAGATTTCGAGAAGGCCGGCGGTAACGGTGGTTTTAACGTCACCACCGCCGGTTCGCTGGCAGCCGGTACCGGGATTGACCGTATGCGTTTGTTAATGCTCCTCGTGCAGGAGCACTGTCGTTATGACAGATGACGTAAATAAATATGAGCGGAGAGAACAGTGCGAGTCAGCGGCTGTGTTTTTTAGCTCCGCGAAACTGCTTGAGCTGCAGAGTGCTATTGGTGAGGAAACCAATCTTAGTCCAGTCCTAGAAGAAGGAGTGTATGAGAAAGATGTTCTCTGATCAGCTGTTTGACTCAAACAACCAGGTACGTGCATTTGCCGCCAAGCTGTATGAGGGAGTGAAAGACTTCCCTCTGGTCAGCCCGCATGGGCATGTTCCACCGCAATTATTTGCTGATCCAGGCTTCCGGTTTGGTTCTCCGGCTGAGTTATTGATCATGCCAGACCATTATGTTTTGCGCTTGTTATATTCACAGGGAATTTCATTACCATCCCTGGGCATTTCCGGAAACGCTGATCAGACTGCTGAAACGGATCACCGCAAGATTTGGCAGACATTTGCAGACAATTTTTACTTATTTAACGGCACACCCTCCGGGTTTTGGATCTCGGCCGAACTGCGGGATGTCTTCGGGGTTGGGGAGAAGCTCACCGGCGAGACTGCCCAAGACATTTACGATCAGATTGAGATGCAATTGGCCACACCTGAATTCTCGCCGCGTGCCCTGTATGCGCGGTTCGATCTTGAAGTATTGTGCACCACAGATGCCGCAACAGACCGGCTGGAAGAGCACCAGGCAATCCGCGACTCCAGCTGGGACGGGAAGATATTGCCCACATTCCGGCCGGGTGGCGTGATCAACCTGGATGCGCCTGGTTGGCGAGCTAATATCGATCTGCTCAGCGATGTCTCCGGCATTTCGATAGTCGATTACGACGCGTTCATAGAAGCCCTGGAAAATCGGCGAGCATATTTTAAGATGATGGGGGCAACAGCCACAGATCACAGCGCGATTTCATCGGACACAAGCGCATTGTCCTTAAACGCGGCGAGGGAGATTTTCGACGCTGCTTTGCGGGGGGATATCAGCGGTGCAGCTGTGCATCAATTCTCTGCACATATGCTGTACGAAATGGCGCGGATGAGCACGGAAGATGGCCTGGTAATGCAATTGCACCCAGGGTCTTATCGAAACCATAATCTGGAATTGCTTGATGCTTTTGGCCCGGATATGGGGGCAGATATTCCAGTAAAGATCGATTTTACCAAAGCTTTGAAGCCTTTACTGGACTCGTTCGGCAATCACCCTGATTTAACCATGATCTTGTATACACTGGATGAATCAACTTATTCCAGGGAGTTGGCTCCGCTAGCAGGGCATTACCCGACCCTGAAACTTGGGGCGCCATGGTGGTTTCATGACAGCCCGAACGGCATTGCCCGGTATCTGGATCGGGTTGTTGAGACGGCAGGAATTTACAACCTGGCGGGATTTGTTGATGATGCGCGTTCATTTCCTTCAATCCCTGCACGGCATGATGTCTGGCGGAGATCGATATGCAATTGGTTAGGGGATCTGGTGGCCCGGCATTTGGTTGATTTTACAGACGCTGAACAGATGGCAGCTGCGCTTGTCTATGGGTTGGTAAAGCGAGCTTATCGATTATGAAAATAAGGATACATTCAGGATGACTAACAAAACGCTGTCGGATCTGTTTGATCTATCGAGCAAAACAATTGTTGTCACGGGGGGAACTGGAATATTGGGCGGAGAAATGGCGGTGGCCCTGACTGGTCTGGGGGCGAATGTGGCTATTCTCGACCGCAATACAAATTTACCTGACGGTTTAAAATCAAAATTAGACAAAGGTCCTGGAAAGTATCAGGTCGTCTATGCAGATGTGCTTGACCGCACAATTATGGAACAGGCAAGAATAGATGTTGATGCGAGTTTTGGACCTGTTGATGTTCTGATTAATGCGGCCGGGGGGAATCATCCTGATGCAACAACCGGCACTGGAAAAGCGTTCTTTGATTTGCCAAAGGAGGCTTTGTCATTCGGTCTGGATTTAAACGTTTTAGGAACAATGCTGCCAAGCCAGGTGTTCGGGATGGGTATGGCGGAGCAGGGGCATGGTAATATCCTGAACATTTCTTCGATGAGTGCGTACCAACCCCTGTCCCGCATCCCCGCATATTCTGCTGCAAAAGCCGGCGTGAATAATTTCACTCAATGGCTGGCTGTTCACATGGCCCTGGAATACAGCCCAAATATCCGGGTCAATGCGCTTGCCCCCGGTTTCTTCCTCACCGAACAGAACCGCTTCCTGCTGACGGATGAAGCAACAGGAGAAATGACCCCTCGCGGCCAAACGATCATCGATCACACACCACAGGGGCGTTTCGGCGATCCTGGGGATCTGCTTGGTGCAATGATCTGGCTGCTGTCTCCAGCCTCGGCATTCGTGACCGGGATCGTCGTCCCGGTGGATGGCGGTTTTTCTGCCTTCAGCGGAGTCTGAATTGGTTAAAGCGAGGGCGATTTCTCCGGCTGGGTCCTTTCTCTCGGATGATGAGATCCTGGATGTTTTGCATCAAGGTCTTAACGGGAACTTCACCGATCAAAAGGTCCTCGTTCTAATTCCCGACCACACGCGCTCTTTGCCCTTGCCGTTTTTATTCCGATCCCTGGTTGAGGTACTTGAGGATACAAAGCAGCTGGATTTCATCGTCGCGCTGGGCACGCATCCGCCGCTGCCTGAAGAGAAATTAAATCAGCTGGTTGGGATTACTGCTGAAAAACGCCGGACACTATACAAACACGTGGGCCTGCTGAACCATGCCTGGGATACCCCCTCCGCCCTGATCTCCCTCGGGACGATTGATCAGGACGAAATCAGACAAATAGCCGGTGAGCGCTGGCATCCCTCCCTACCAAATGCGATTGACATCCAGATTAACAGGGCAGTCCGGGAATATGATCATATCCTCATTCTCGGGCCGACCTTTCCTCATGAGGTGGTCGGCTTTTCCGGTGGGGCGAAATATTTCTTCCCCGGCATCTCTGGAGCAGAGATGATCGATGCCACCCATTGGCTGGGTGCCCTGGCCGGTGTAGTGGATACGATTGGGGTAAAAGATACTCCTGTGCGTGCAATGATCCATGCCGCTGCTCAACGTCTGGAAACGCCCACAACGCTGATCGCTTTGACCGTAGAAGGCAATCATCTGGCTGGAGTGTTCGTGGGCGATCTGGTCGCGACCTGGTCTGCCGCTGCTGATTTCTCTTCGTTGAGACACATCATTTGGGTGGATAAGCCATTCCAGCGGGTACTTTCATGCGCGCCGCAGATGTATGATGAACTGTGGACAGGCGCTAAGGCGATGTACAAACTCGAGCCCGCAGTAGCTATTGGCGGAGAAGTGATCATTTACGCGCCCCATCTGGACACCGTCAGCCATGTGCATGACAAGTATATTTATCAAGTTGGTTACCATATCCTGCCATACTTCTTAAATAACTGGGACCGCTTCAAGGACATCCCTCTCGGAGTACTGGCACACAGTACCCATCTGCGAGGTTCAGGTGTGCTGGAGGAGGGAGTTGAAAAGCCAAATGTGCGCGTCACGCTGGCAAGCAAAATCTCACCTGAAGATTGCGAAAAGCTCAATCTGGGATATATGGATCCCGCCAAGATTCAACTGGATGAATGGCAAGACCGGGAGAAGGAAGGGATTCTTTACGTTCCCAAGGCGGGGGAGATACTGTATCGGGTAATTGGGCATAAATCCCTGCCTTACCAGGGAATCGGAGAATAAATAATATGGAGAAAGCGAATTTCGGCTTCATTGGATTAGGGGTGATGGGCCATATGCTGGCCCTAAATATGGAACGCAACGGGTTCCTTGTCGCAGGCTATGATCTGAATCAAGAAAAAGTGAATGCCTTTGGTACCAAATACCCTAACAAGAACCTGACGGCTTGCCATTCGATGGATGAATTTTTGCAAGTCCTGGAACGCCCCCGCCGCATCATGCTGATGGTGCCAGCCGGGAAATCAGTTGACACAGCCATTGCAGGGATCATGGATCACCTTGAAGCTGGTGATTTGCTGATTGATGGCGGTAATACCCATTTCTTGGATACAGAACGACGTTCGAAAAAGCTGGAAGCGAAAGGTATTATTTATATCGGGACGGGTGTCAGTGGGGGGGAATACGGCGCTTTGTGGGGTCCTTCGATCATGCCGGGAGGCCAGCCAGAAGCCTGGCAATTGGTCAAGCCGATCTTTGAGGCTATCAGCGCCAAAGTCGAGGGGGAACCTTGTGTCACCCACATCGGCCCTCGCGGGGCAGGCCATTACGTCAAGATGGTGCATAACGGCATCGAATACGGCGATATGCAATTGATTGCCGAAGCCTATGACCTACTGCATCGCGGCTTGGGTTTAAATAACACGGAACTGCATGAAATCTTTACCGAATGGAATGAGGGAGAACTAGAATCATATTTAATTGAGATCACGGCCGATATTTTCGCCAAGAAAGCCCCTGAGACTGGTGGAGAGGTGGTCGATCTGATTCTTGACCAGGCAGCCCAGAAAGGTACCGGAAAGTGGACCTCACAGAATGCGCTCGACCTGGGCGCACCGACCCCAACTATAAATGCTGCCGTCGAAAGCCGGATCATCTCGGCGTATAAACAGGAACGCACAACGGCTGCCCGCATCTTGTCTGGACCGGAGACCAAGATTACCGCTGACCGATCGGAGGTCATCAACTGTGTCCGAGATGCCTTGTACGCCGCCAAGATCTGTTCGTACGCCCAGGGATTTACTCTCCTGCGTCTGGCCAGTGAGGAATATAACTACAACCTGGACTTTTGTGAGATTGCGCGCATCTGGCGGGGAGGATGCATCATCCGTGCTCAATTTTTGAATAAGATCCGCCAGGCTTTTCTGAATAACCCGGACCTGGCGAACTTGATGATCGATCCTGAATTTGGGAGAACTTTGAACGCCCGACAAGCTGACCTACGTAGGGTAGTCACCCTGGCAGCGGAGAGTGGCATCCCTGCGCTGGCATTCAGCTCGTCCCTGGCATATTTCGACGCCTATCGCACCGCACGCTTGCCTGCCAACCTGACGCAGGCGCAGCGCGACTACTTTGGTGCTCATACCTACCGGCGAGTAGATCGTGATGGCTCGTTCCACACTCAATGGATTGATGAAGAAACAGAAGAATAAAGGAGCTAAAATGAGTAGCGAACTCCATTTAAAACAAACAGGTGATCTGGACCTGGTTTCACTCGGGGCGCTGATTCATCGTCTTGATCCCGGCATGATTCCTCTCCGTAAAGCAACAGCGTGTAAGATCCATGTCAGTGGTGGGGAGTTCAATGTGGCGGCCAACCTGGCAGACTGCTTCCGTTTGAACACAGGGATTGCTGCCGCAATGGTTGATTACCCTGTCGGCGATTTAATCGCCGAGCGCGTGCGAGCGATGGGCGTGAAACCATTCTATAAACGCTTTGAGCATAACGGTGTCAATGGACCCAATATGGCAACGGTCTACAGCGACCGTGGATTTGGTGTTCGTGCCCCGGTTGTGTTCTATAACCGCTCGAACGAAGCTGGCGCTTTGCTCAAACCTGGTGACTTTAACTGGGATGAAATCTTTAGTGGTGGTGTACGGTGGTTCCACAGCGGGGGCATCTTTGCGGCGCTTTCTGAAACGACAGGTGAAGTCATCATTGAGGGGATGAAGGCTGCCAAAGCTGTTGGGGCTATTACATCCTTTGACTTGAACTACCGCGCCAAGTTGTGGAATATCTGGGGTGGGCTGGAAAAAGCCCAGGATGTCATGCGGCGCATTGTGGAAAATGTGGATGTACTGGTAGGCAATGAAGAAGATCTACAGCTTGGACTTGGCATTCCTGGGCCTGAAATGGAATCCAGCTCCAAACTGGATCCAAGTACTTTCTTTGGGATGATTGACAAGGTCGTGGATAAACATTCACAGATCAAGGTCGTTGCGACAACATTACGAGAAGTGCATTCAACTGTGCATCACTCCTGGGGTGCAGTGGCCTGGGTCAATGGCCAGACGTATGTCTCTCCTACGGCCGAGTTACATATACATGATCGCGTAGGTGGCGGAGATGGGTTTGCATCCGGTTTTATCTATGGTCTTCTTTCTGGTGAAGAACCGCAGGACGCGGTCAATCTTGGATGGGCTCATGGCGCATTGTTGACAACCTTCCCCGGTGATACTACGATGGCGACCCTAGAGCAGGTGCGAGCCTTTGCACAGGGAGGCTC
>JBDLJO010000111.1:0-7617 GCA_039714275.1 Chloroflexota bacterium
GGCAAATATTTCATGCAGATAAAAGCTCCCTATGTTGAGATTTCTGCTGGACCATACTGGCTAAAAACGGATGAAGTTGCTTTTGAAGCTGATCTTACTCGCAAACAAGGACATGGCTACTACGGTTTCGCTTGCCGAGAGTTGGGCAGCACCTATTACACCATTTTCATCTCAACCGAAGGCTATTATGGTTTTGGTGAAACACGCGGCGGCGAAATCAAATTTCTCAATTACGTGTCGACTCCGCTTATTGATACAGCGGTTGGTGCAGTAAACCATGTTCGCGGGGAGTGCCGCGGTGAGAATCTCACGATATATATTAATGGCTCATGGGCTGGTCGGCAAAAAGTCGCCGGTGTTGGGCCAGGTTTTGTTTCCATACTCACAGGCACTACCTGGGAACAAAGCGGCGTCGTTGTTACCTTCGACAATTTGCGAATTTATACCCCCGCGGATCCAGAATACCATCCAGCACCAACCAGCACAGCAACCTCAACTCCAACTGAAACACCCACTGGAACACTAACCCTAACGCCTTGATCCATAGGCATTAAACTCTTATCTTAGGAGGCCGCAATGACGTACAAAGTAAATCGCGCAGTGGTCATTGGCGCTGGCACCATGGGAGCAGCTTTAGCCGCTCACCTGGCAAATGCTGGCGTCCTGGTGACCATATTAGACATCATTCCACGAGCTTTAACTCCCAAAGAAGAATCGATGGGGTTATCGTTGGATAACCCTGAAGTTCGCAATCGCATTGTCAACGAGGGTTTGCAGCGGGCAATAAAATCGCGCCCGGCCAGCTTCTTTGCAAAGGATTTGGCCGACCGGGTTTCTATTGGCAATTTAGATGATGATTTTGACGTCATCGCCAAGGCCGATTGGATTATTGAAGCCATCGTAGAGAATCTGAAGATCAAACAAGACTTAATGGCTCGAATCGATAAGGTTCGCCATAAATCTAGCATAATCAGCACCAACACATCTGGCATCCCTGTAGCATCGATCGCCGAGGGGCGCACTGAAGGATTTCAACAGCACTTCCTGGGGACTCACTTCTTCAATCCTCCCCGTTATCTCAAATTACTGGAAATCATCCCCACACCACATACCCTCCCCGAGGTGATAACCTTCATCAGCCGCTTCGGTGAATACCATTTAGGTAAAGGTATTGTTCCCTGTAAGGATACACCCAACTTTATCGCCAATCGCATCGGTTTTGGCAGCGGAGCATTCGCCCTGGATTATATTCTTAAAAATGACTACACCGTTGCTGAGGTTGATGCCATTACCGGCACTGCCATTGGACGTCCCAAAACGGCCACTTTCCGCTTGATAGATTTGGTAGGCGCTGATATTTGGGAACATGTTGGCACCAATCTCGCCGCCGCCATCCCACACGATGAACACGCACTCCGCTATCTCAATTCAGAACCTGCTACTAAACTCATCCATTCTTTGGTTGAGAATGGATGGCTAGGCAACAAAGCCAAGCAAGGTTTTTACAAAAAAGTCGTCAAGGATGGGAAAAAAGAATTTTGGACCCTGAACCTCAAAACACTGGACTACGCATTAGATGAGAAACCCAAATTCGATTCTGTCGGTGAAGCCAAAGGTAAAGATACCCTTGGTGAAAAAATCACTGTTTTTTTAGAAGCAGACGATCGAGCCGCTCAATTGGTCACCGCCCTCACATATCAGGGTTTCGCCTACGCCGCAGAGTGTGTTCCTGAAGTAGCAGATACCCCGAAACCGATCGATGACGCAATGCGTTGGGGTTTCGGGCACCAGGCTGGTCCCTTCGAAACTTGGGATATGGTTGGTGTACCTAAAGCTATTGAAGACATGAAAACCGCGGGTTTTCCACCACCAACCTGGGTTGAGGACATGCTGTCAGATGGAAATAATGCCTTCTACCAATATGATGGTGACCGCAAAATTGGTGTCTACAATCCAACTAAAAACGCCTACGATCCGATTACCAGCCCTGCAGATCAAATTACCCTCAAAGTTGAAAAAGACGCCGGCAAGGTCATCAGCCAAAATCCCGGCGCAACCCTAATTGATATTGGCGATGGCATTGCTTGTGTTGAATTCAACACCAAGATGAATGCCATTGACGACGATATCCTCGCCATGATGAATGAAGCCATGGATCGAGCCGAAGCTGGCGAGTTTGAAGGTATCGTAATCGGCAACGATGATGAACGTGCCTTTTGCGCCGGCGCCAATATCTTTGGTGTGGTCATGGCCGCTCAAAATGGCATGTGGGAACAACTTGAAACCATAGTCAAAGCGCTGCAAGATACCAATATGCGTATGCGCTACTTCTCAAAACCTGTTGTCGTGGCGCCCCACAGCCTAACCTTGGGTGGCGGCGGTGAAATCACCATGCATGCACCCCGGGTGGTAGCTGCTGGCGAATTGTATATTGGACAAGTTGAAATTGGCGTCGGTGTTATTCCAGCGGGTGGTGGCACAAAAGAATTTCTGCGCCGTATTGTCAACCCCTCCGTTCGCATAAATAACAATCCCGTACTCCCCGCTATGGAGAAGGTTTTTGAGTTGATTGGTCAGGCTAAAGTAGCGACCAGCGCAGTCGAAGCCCGCCAATATGGCTTCCTGAGCGCTGCTGACCGCATCGTCCTGAGTCGTGATCATTTGATTGCCGAAGCCAAGAAAGAAGCCCTGCACATGGCTGACACCGGTTATCGACCTCCCGCTCCAGAGAAGATCTATGCTGCGGGTCGTGATACCCTGGCAGCACTTCGGGCAGGTTTACACATCTTCGCAAAAGGCGGCTATATCACCGAATATGAAACCCGTATCGGCTCCAAGATGATTGCCGTAATGACCGGTGGCGAGCACAGCAAACCCACCTGGGTTAGTGAGCAGTATATTCTCGACATGGAGCGTGAGGCTTTCCTCTCGCTTTGTGGTGAAGAAAAAACCCAGGAACGCATGTGGCACATGCTGCAAACGGGTAAACCGCTTAGAAATTGATCTATCCATTTCTTTATAAATTCAAACCTTCCACCGTATTTTTCAGTACAGTGTCAGAGGTATAGGAGTTAAACATGACCAGTATAGACCCACAAAAAGATCCCGTTATCGTTGCTGCTGCTCGCACTCCCATTGGCAAAGCAAAACGTGGCAGCCTAGCAACCACACGCCCTGAAGATTTAGCAGCCGCAGTTATTAATGAATTGCTCGAACGTGCAAAACCGCTCAAGGCCGAAGACATAGATGATTTGGTTCTAGGCTGTGCTTTTCCGGAAGGTGAGCAAGGCATGAACATGGCTCGCCTGATCGGTTTTCATGCCGGTTTACCATATACCGTACCTGCTGAAACCATCAATCGGTTCTGTTCCTCGGGGCTTCAAAGCATCGCTCATGCCGCGCATGCCATCATTGCCGGCCAGGCACAGGTTGTTCTTGCAGGCGGTGTCGAATCGATGAGCATGGTACCGATGACCGGCTATAAATTCGCTCCCACACCGGCGCTGGCGGCCAATTATCCAGAGGCTTTCACCAGTATGGGTTTAACTGCCGAGAACGTCGCTGAAGAATTCAATATTAGTCGTGAAGATCAGGATGCCTTCGCACTCGAAAGCAACAAGCGCGCCGCCGAAGCGGTTACATCTGGTCGATTTGATCCCGAGATTGTCCCGGTTGATGTGGAGATCATTACCCCAGGAGAAAACGGTAAATCCACCACCAAGAAATTTACCTTCAAGCGCGATGAAGGACCACGAGGCGATTCAACCATCGAAGGTCTGGCTCGCCTACGCCCGGCTTTCAAAGATGGCGGCACAGCTACCGCCGGAAATTCATCACAAATGTCTGATGGTGCCGCTGGCGTCATCATCATGTCACGCGCAAAAGCCGATCAACTCGGTCTAAAACCTCTCGCCCGCTTCATATCCTTTGCTGCCGGGGGCGTACGCCCCGAAGTCATGGGCATTGGCCCCATCGCTGCAATTCCCAAAGCGCTGAAATTAGCCGATTTGACCCTGGAAGATATTGGCTTGATCGAACTCAATGAAGCCTTTGCTGCGCAATCACTGGCCGTAATTCGTGAGTTGGGTATCGACACCGACATCACCAATGTCAATGGGGGTGCAATTGCCCTCGGACACCCACTCGGCTGTACGGGCGCAAAATTGACCACCCAACTGCTCTACGAAATGGGACGCCGGGGTACAAAATACGGCATGGTAACCATGTGTATTGGCGGCGGCATGGGTGCGGCCGGTATTTTTGAAAATTTACAATAACCAATATTCACAAAACAAACAGGAGATTCTTCAATGAGCGATTTTAGCGTCAAAGAACTTGTATTCAATCACGAAAAAGCATTCCTCCCAGAGAAAGCCGCCGGGCTTGAAGCTGTAATCCAATATAATTTTACCGGCGAAGAAGCTGGGGACTATATCATCACTATCAAGGATGGTGCTTGTTCCGTAGCCGAAGGCATTGCTGACGATCCAACCATGACCTTGACCGCAGACGGCAGTTATTTTGGCGATGTCTTAATGGGTAAAGAAGACGGCATGAAAGGCTTCATGATGGGCAAACTCAAACTGGCCGGTGATTTGAATTTAGCGATGAAATTAACCAGTCTCTTCAAGATGAGCTAATTTCAAGCATCCCTCTTATTAAAACTAAAACCCCGCTGTTTTAAATCCAGCGCTTTAAAGCGAGGATTCCAAAGATAGCGGGGTTTTATATATAGCTGGATTCTATTTAATCCTCGTCCTGCATTGGCACTTCGACAACTTTAGCCAAAACCTCAACTTCTAATTCCCGCATCTCAGATTGAATAACATCAACAGCTTCGCTCAGCGGAACTAACTGGCGCTCTTTTTGATCACGCCGCTTCAATTCAACATTGCCTTCCTTCAGTGCCCGTGCCCCAACCGTTACTCGAATCGGCAGACCAATCAAGTCAGCATCATTAAATTTCACCCCTGGGCTGTCCCCACGGTCATCAAACAGCACCTCAACGCCAGCGGCCAGTAAATCTCGGTACAGCTTTTCGGCAGTCTCTACAACGACAGAATCACCCTTTTTCCCGGGCAGCATCACCAACTGAACATGATAGGGGGCCACCGTTATCGGCCAAATCAAACCATAATCATCATGGTGCTCTTCAACAATCGATGCCAGTAAACGCCCACTGCCGATACCGTATGAACCCATGATGATGGGCTCTTCGACGCCATTTTTATTTTGGAAAGTGGCGCCCATCGCTGCGCTGTAGCGTGTCCCCAGCTTGAAGATATTTCCTACTTCGACACCTCGAACGGCACGCAGTACGCTGCCGCATTCAATACAGGCATCGCCTTCACGCGCCGAAATAATATCTGCTGTGATGGCGGCTTGATAATCACGTCCATAATTGGTGTTCAGCAAATGGTATCCATCTTGATTGGCACCCGCTACGAGGTTGGTCGCCTGGGGAATCATATCATCGACGACAACGAGTACTTCCATATAGTCGTTTTCTTCAGGCAGTCCAACAGGTGATGCGTAGCCAGGTACGGCCCCGATCAATGCTATCTCATCCTCTCGGGCGGCTCGCATCTCGCTGGCGCCGACCGCGTTGGTAAGCTTGGTTTCATTGAGGTCCATATCGCCGCGCACAACAGCAAACACAAATTTCTCCAGACTCTCTTTCCCGTCAGGAACGGTCGCTACCATAAAAACTGCTTTGGCGGTCTTGCTCTCGGGCAAATCCAGGAAAACCGCTAAATCTGCGATCGTTTTCATCGCCGGGGTGGCAACTTTTTCCAAAGGCTTTTGCTCATCTTTATTCGGTGCATCCTTTTTGAACAGCGCAATCTGGCGATTAGCCGCATAACCGCAATCATCGCACAGCAATAATGTGTCTTCGCCATGCGGAGTGAGGTACATATACTCATGGGCCATCTTGCCGCCCATCATCCCGACATCGGATTTAACCGCAATCACCGGGATACCGCAGCGGTGATAAATATTAAAATAAGCCTGGTAGTGGGCGCGGTACTGTTTATCCAAACCTTCCCAATCGGTATCCAGACTGTAACTGTCTTTCATGGTAAATTCCCGCACCCGGATCAAACCGGCGCGGGGTCGGGGGTCGTCACGCCATTTGGTCTGTAAATGATAGATCAACGCCGGAAGCTGCCGGTAAGAGTGGATTTCACGGCGGGCAAGATCGGTAACCACCTCTTCGTGGGTCACTGCCAAAACCATATCCCGGTTATTTTTGTCTTTGAAGCGGCCCATTTCAGATCCAATTTGATACCAACGCTCGGTTTCCTGCCATATTTCGGCTGGATGCACGACCGGCATACTCATCTCTTGACCGCCAATAGCATCGATCTCCTCGCGCATGATATTTTCAAGTTTGGTAACAGACCGCTTTGCGAGCGGCATCAGTGTGAAAATGCCCGCAGCTAATTGACGAATGAATCCAGCCCGCAGCAGCAGTTGATGGCTGGGTATTTCGGCTTCTGACGGCGCTTCGCGTAAGGTTTGACTAAACAATGATGACATTCTCATAGCTGCCTCCTGGTACTTTTCTAATCCAATGGATTGACTGTGTTTTTATTCCTTGCTGGGCATTTGCAATTTTCACCCATAAAAAAACCCTCTGGCTTTGCAGTCCAGAGGGCGATTCTTCTTGGCAAAATTTACCCATGCCAACCCTAAAAGACCAAAAGCCTGACTGGCTTGCGGCTGCTAGGGACTGGGACCGGGAAAAAAGTGGTGCTCTTCATGATGTATGAATCTTACCAAAGAGGGTGATGATGTCAAGGATATTAGATTCAGTACCGCCAGCAGCGAACCGATTACTTTAACGATGTTTACTCCGCTTTCAAGAGAAGCCTCTGAACAGCAACAGGTTAATTACAGTGAAGGTGAGCCACCCTTGCGCGGGAATGACAGTAAGGGGTCGGTTGCTCCGCGAATGCAGCGGATAAGTTCCCGCCTGCTCGCGTATGATCCTGAGTGGCGGTGCGGGCAGGCTCTCATGAGCCTGCATGGCGTCCCCCAAGGGGATCTAGTCAAGCTGGACGAACGGTGCTCCGCGAATGCAGCGTGTAGGATTCCGTCTACCAGTGGCCATGCACTGGATTAGCGTTGCAGCCAATTGGAAGTGGCTTGCTCGCGTATGCTCGCGCAAAACATAGTGACTCGTTAAATTTTTTTTGAGGAACGAGTGGTTATGTTTTTTGGAGCGGGGTGAAAATATTTGATTGTTAAGGTGCTGGGAGGAAGTGATTGCAGTATCTAAAACATTAGATTCCTGCCTACGGGGGAAGGAGGAGAAGGGGGTGGGGGCTTCGGGAATCATTTCCCGAAGTGGCGAGAAGGGCAAGTAGAAATGCCCATTTCGCGCAAAACATAGGTACTCGACTTATCTTTTTGGAGGAACGAGTTGTTATGTTTTTTGCGTGGGTTGATCAGTATTTTGATATTAAGGTGCTGGGGGGATTGCTTCTCCGGCCTCTCTGCTGCCCAAATGCCCATACATTTGAATAGGCAATAGTCGCAGGTGATTGCTCCTTTGCCTTTAGGGTCGCATTGGATCGCTCCCCAGCCTTACCCCAATTCTAGGGGGAAGTAAAA
>JBDLJO010000112.1:0-7577 GCA_039714275.1 Chloroflexota bacterium
GCGGCACGGCTGATGCTTTATTACGCGGCATGGCTGAAGGATCAGGGGAAACCCTTCACCAAGGCGGGGGCAATGGGTAAGCTTTTTGCTACAGAGATTGCGGAAAGCGTGACCCGGAATGCGATCCAAATTCACGGCGGTTATGGTTACAGCCGTGAATACCCGGTGGAACGAATGTATCGAGATGCCCGTTTAATGACCATCGGTGAGGGGACCAGTGAAATCCAACGCCTGATTATTGCACGAAAGGTGTTGGCGGAGATAAATTGAGCTAACGTTCCAATGATATAAGGTTGGTGATGGGGGTGAGTATTTTGCCCCCCCAGCCCCCCAATTCTGGGGGGAGTTTTCCGCATTTATGGCATTGATTTAAAACTAAATTGCTTCTCCGGATCCCTTGATCCGGAGTGGCGGTGCGGGCGAAGGGAATTGCCCTGCACGCGCATGCTCACGTATCGCGATGAGATGATGAAGTTTTTGGGCTGATTGCCAGGTTTATACCACAGCCGTTTATTAGGGATTCCTCGCTGGCGCTCAGAATGACAGGAGTTTAGTTCAGCAAAAAATGAAAGCTATGCTTTTTTGTTGAGATATCCCTTATAGATATAGTACGCAACTATACATAGGACAGCGGTTAGTGCCATTGCAAGCCAGAAGCTGCCTACGCTTAAAATCTTTAATCCCATACCAAGTACGCCCCCGGTATAAACACTTACGGCAGCAAATACGATCACAAAGGTGCCAAACAGCCAAAAGCGCATCAAACCTAACATTTTATCTTTATCCATGATCTTATCCTCCATAGAACCGAATTTATTTACTAAATCGCTACCGTAACCGATTTTATTTTAGCAGAATAATTGATGAATTTGTTAATACTGTAAGTTTTTTTTTATATGGTAATCGGCCTCAGGTGTCTGTATGTGACCAAGATTTTTCTATAAGGTCACTTTGGACTGGCATTTTTCGGACATTCGCAAATTAATTTTCCAGTCGACAATTATGGCGATTCGGCGGCCATAACAGTGGCACTTAGCGCGCCCCATTGACTGGGAGGCCAGTATACAAAGACTGCTTTGCCAATGATATTATCCGCCGGCATTAAGCCCCAGGTGCGGGAATCGGAAGAGTTATCCCGGTTGTCTCCCATGACAAAAAGTGCATCTGAATCCACAATCCAGGATCTTTGCCCGTGAGCATACATATCCAGTGAGAGATAATGTTCGGGGATTTTACCCCCATTAACATAAACACCATCTTCGTTGATGGTCACTTTCTCACCGGGAAGCCCAATAACCCGCTTGATGTACGGCGCTTCTGATTCGAATGGGGGTTCAAATACAATGATATCGCCACGCTCAGGAAAATCTCCCCAATAAGAAAATTTACTGACCAGGACACGGGTGCCAGGAACCAAGGTATCTTCCATACTTACCGATTCAACCTCAATGCGAGCGGTGAGCAAATTAATGACCAGGAACAGCAAAAGGGAAAGCACCAGCGTTTCGAAGATTTCGATCAGCCAGTAACGCCACTGCGGTTTTTCAACAATTGGGGTTGGTTCGATGGAATCGGTCAGAGGGGGGTGATCGCCCACCGGGTTATTTTGGATGGTCATTTGTAGGTGTGCCCACTTTCCGAATCTGGCGATTGGCGCAGGAGTTGGACTGCATGAGGTAAAACGCCGATGATGCACCCCAAGTTTTCCAGGGCGGCTTTTGGGCTGCCCGGCAGGTTGACGATGATCGTGCCCCCACGAATACCAGCAACGGCACGGGAGAGCATGGCATGAGGGGTGATCGCCATGCTGGCAGCCCGCATTGCTTCTGCTAAACCGGGCGTCAAACGCTCCACTACAGCCAATGTCGCTTCGGGTGTGATATCTCTGGGGGCAAACCCTGTACCCCCGGTGGTTAAAATAATATCTGCTTGAGCAGAATCAGCCCAATCGATCAAAGTTTTCTGGATGATCAAAGAATCATCGGGAACGATATCAACCCGGGCGATATCCCACCCCTGAGCAGCAACAGCCTCGACTAAAGCCGGGCCGGAAGCATCCGGGCGCAAACCCTGGGATGAACGATCAGAAATGGTCAGTACAGCGATGCGTAAGTTCATGACAGTTCTTCATCAAGGCCTACGACTTGTTTCCAGGCGCCATGAATACCGTCATCGGTGACGCCAAAATAGTATTGATGCTTACCTTCGGCATCGCGCTGAACCAGATCGTAACGGGTATAGCTACCCCGGTCCTGGCGTTTGATAATACCCAATTCCCCATGCCATTTAATGCCAGCTTTATCCTGATTATCGACTAATTTTTTATGTTGGGTAAGGGCGTACTGCCAAAGATGGCGGGCTGATTTTTTGGTGACGTTCTTAACCATATTACCGTTGCGGAGATCACGCACGGTGTAATAATAGACCTTCTGGCGCTCTTCCACAGCAACAACTTCGACGCCGGTACGAGGCGCGGCAATAACACTGGGCGTGGGTTCACCTTTATCAACATCTGCGGTAGGGATGGCCGGAACCTTCTCCAATTTGGGAGGCGCCGCATCCGCGATCTGGTCTCGCTGCCCCCGTAATACCATTTCAACGATCTCGTCGCGCACTGCCATGCCGGTCTCAGCTTCCGTGCGCAAGTAAATTTTACTCTCGTCTACGGCATAAGGTGGATCGTCGCCAACGGGAATAAGGATGCGAATAACGGACTTATTTTTGAATTTTTGGAGGTCTAGATTGCAGGTCAGCGGCGGGCTGATACGGTCACTAATCTCTTTAATCAAACGGTCAATATCACTCTTTTTGAGGGATTTGGTATCACCAGCTTTTTTCCGCTGAACAGCGTTAATGCCGACGTAAAGGGTGCCACCATTGGTGTTGGCAAAGGCACAAATATCGGCAATGATGGCGTAGAGCTTCCCCCCCCTGACGGTCATGGTTTCATGAAAGTCCTGGATAATGTTAGCGCCTTCATCAACAGCGGCCTGGATAAAATCGAAGGCCGGTTCGGCCTTGGCGCGGTGAGGGCGCGTACGGGCAAAATCATTGCCTTCAAAGAGGGCGGCCAAAGCCTGAAAAGTAATCTCCGGTAAACGGACGTCCGTAGAACGCTCTCCAATACCTAAATTCTTATGCCGTTGGGAGTCTCCTTCAAGGCGGTGGGCGTCTGAACCCTGGATGCAATGCATGCGCCGGGGGTATTCTGGTTTTGAGCCGCTAAAAAATGCAGCCGTTGAATGGCGTCCCTTGCGTTCGAGGTCAGTCACTTCGAGGGCGCTGAGATTCTTATCTTGAGTGTAGGCAATTTTTGTCTGGCCGCCAAAACGGAAACCACGCATGGCAACGCCATTGGTAGAATTCGCATGTGCGGCAATCGCCAAACCTCCAGCGGCCTTTATCTTTTCATAGGCAGCCAAAACATCGGCACTAGCCCCAACAGCGGCGGAACCATGATCCAATTGATCAGCGGGAATATTAAGATCCAACAAAATGTGCTCGATCTCGCGCACGGGGGTTTCGGGTGCAAAAATGGCCAGGATGTGAAAACCAAAAGTTGCCGTGAATTCAAATCCCGGCAGGACAAGAATTTTCTTTTTTAATCGATAATACTCTTCAAGCTTACTCTGTTCTTCCGGTAAGAGGCGTCCTAGACCCTTCAACATTTCTAATTGTTGAATTTCATCATTCATGCGCCGGTAACCCGCGACCGTATTGTGATCGGTAAAAGCGATCATATCCAGGCCCCGGGTTTCTGCCTGGCGAAGAATTTCTAAATAACTGACTTCAGGCTGCTGATAATCACTTGAAGCCGGGGTATGTAAATGTAAATCCATTGTGTACCATTTCATCTTGGTACGATTTCGTCGTTTGTTCACTATATACTCTCAATAATGCTGTGTACCATTTCTGATTGTTCAAATTCATCCGGTATTTGTTCTGGATGTGCAACTAAGAAAACAGCCACAGCAATTTTAATATCTAAATTAATATTTCTTCCAATAAGTTAATCAACTTATCAGGCATGTAGGGCTTCAATAAAAACCCATCTGCCCCCTGATTGATGCTTTCATTATACAAATCCAGTCCTGAAGACATAATAACTTTCATGTCTTCATATTCAGGGTGTTTTCGCATCTGGCCCAACAGGGTAAGGCCATCAATATCATTTTGCGAAAATTTATCTAAATAAACATCCATGAATACAATGTCCGGCAATTCTTGTGAAAGCACATCAAAAAATTCATCCCCATCAGCATAATGGCAGATATCATAACCTTCCATTTCCAACAAGGTCTTTAGCAGATCAACCATGATGATATCATCGTCAACCAACATTACTTTAGCCACAAGCAACCCCGATATCCTTTAACTGAAAATGAGACTGCCATAATATTGAAGACATTATCCCTCGCCCCAACTCATTCACCTGCTTCAGGTTCAGTTTCAGGTTCACCTGCTTCAGGTTCAGTTTCCACATCACCTTCTGGAACCGGTTCAAGAGGAGGTCCCAAAGCTACATCTAAAGCATCTTCCACGGTATCCAAGAATACAAAGTTCAATGCTTCGCGAACTTCATCAGGGAGGTCTTCCAGATCATCCTCATTCCGTTTGGGCAGCAAGACAGTTGATAATCTGGCTCGATGAGCAGCGAGCACTTTTTCTTTGATGCCGCCGACCCGCATGACCTTACCGCGCAGGGAAATCTCTCCGGTCATGGCGACATCCGCGCGCACCGGACGGCCAGAAACCAATGAGATCAGGGCGACAGCCATCGTGATACCTGCTGAAGGACCATCTTTAGGTTGGGCACCGGCGGGCACATGGATGTGGATGTCGGTATCCGTGAAAAAGTCTTGATCAAGATTAAAGTGCTCGGCTTTTGAGCGCACAAATGAGAGCGCCGCTTTGGCTGATTCTTGCATGACATTGCCTAAAGAACCGGTAAGTTGGAAACCTTTGCTGCCTGGCATTTGGGTGGCTTCAATGAAAAGCACATCACCACCTACAGGAGTCCAAGCCAAGCCGGTAGCAACGCCAGGGAGTGAGGTTCGGGCAGCAATATCTTCGAGATCATAATACTTGGGACGCCCCAAGTATTCCTGGATAATCTCGACATCGACATCAAGCTGACCTTCAAATTTACCCTCAGCAATACGAGTAGCCACTTTTCGACACACGGAACCAATTTCACGCTCCAAGTTGCGGACACCAGCTTCACGGGTATAAAAGCGGATGATCTCCTGAAGCGCTTCAACTGAGAAATTAATCTCCGTTTCTAATAAGGAATTTTCTCTCAACTGACGCGGGACAAGATAGCGAACGGCGATTTCTATTTTTTCACTTTCTGTGTATCCAGACAGGTCAATAACTTCCATGCGGTCCAGCAGCGGTCGAGGGACGGTATCCAGACGATTGGCGGTGGTGATAAACATGACATCCGAGAGGTCAAAAGAAACCTCTAAATAATGATCGCGGAATTCATTATTCTGCTCAGGGTCTAAGACTTCTAATAAAGCTGAGGCAGGGTCCCCTTGAAAACCGCGGCTCAGTTTATCGATCTCATCGAGCATGAAGACGGGATTATTTGATTCAGCACGACGGAGGGACTGCAAGATGCGCCCGGGCAGGGCACCAATATACGTTCGTCGATGCCCACGAATTTCGGCTTCGTCGCGCATGCCTCCCAGCGATGTGCGGATGAACTTGCGATCCAGGGATCGCGCAATGGAGCGCCCTAAGGATGTTTTCCCGACTCCAGGAGGGCCAACAAAGCATAAGATGACACCCTCACGCAAACGACGGATTGCATCTTCATAATCGTCTTGTTCGTCACCTTCAAATTCATCTGCCCGCAGCTGCCTGAGTTTGCGAACAGCCAGGAATTCGAGGATGCGCTCTTTGACATCATCAAGCCCGTAGTGATCTTCATCCAGCACCTGACGAGCATGGGCAATATCCAAATTATCTTCGGTGGACAGCGCCCAGGGAAGGGTGACCAACCAATCCAGGTAGGTGCGAATGACACCGTATTCCGCGGCCGCGGCAGGCAAACGCTCCATGCGATCGAGTTCACGACGGGCCTGCTTTTCCGCTTCTTCAGACATTTGGGCTTCTTCAATCTTTTTGCGGAACTCTTCGACATCGGCTGACTGCTCATCGCCTTCACCCAATTCGCGCTGAATGGCTTTTAACTGCTCGCGCAGGTAATACTCACGCTGCACTTTTTCAATTTCAGAGCGAGCTTCTTTTTGGATCTTTTGGCCGATCTCCAGCACTTCTGCTTCGCGGACCAGCAGCGAGACTAATTTATGCAATTTTGCTTCTGTGGAATCAAGCTCCAAGAGCAGTTGGGCATCATCCAGCTCAATGCGCTGGAAATTAGCAATCGTGTACACGGTTTGGAGAGGGTCATCCAGGGTCAAGACCGATTCGACCAGCTCACGGGGCACCGAGGGAATCATATCGGCAATGCGACCAAATTGGTCACGTGCATTGCGGGCCAGAGCTTCGATTTCAAGGCCGTCTTCGATGGTCTCCGGAATCAGGGTGATATTGGCTTTAAGATAGGGTTCTTCCTGGGTGTATTGACCGATCTCACATCTGCTCATGCCCTGCACGAGCAGCCGAATGGTGCCATCCGGTGCGCGCAGCATGCGGTGGACGGTTGCGACCGTGCCCACGGTGTATAAATCTTCAGGATCGGGGGTTTCCAGCTCTGGATCGCGGGAGGCGGCCAGTACGATCAGCCGCTTATCCTGTGAAATGACATCATCAATTAACCGGATAGAACGCGGCTGACCAATGGTTAAGGGTACGGCTGTTTCGGGGTAAACAACCAACCCACGCAAGGGCAATACGGGCAGATCAGCAGGAATCTTGAGTTCATCTTTCTCTGACTCTGCTTCCGATTTCTCATCTTTAGAATCAACCCGAGTCATGATGGGGCCAAAGATAAGATCGCTAAAACTTAAATCGTCATCATCAAACCAGGAAAGTAATTCCATCAAGTCTGAATTCCAACGGGATGCTGGCATAAAAATTTATTCTCCAATTTCAATACGGTGAGGCTTGGCTTTGGGTAAGACCAACCGCAAAAAGCCATCCTGGTAATCGGCATCAATGCCGGTAGGGTCGATAGCCCAGTGTAAGGTGACTTGAGATTTAAACTCTCCAAAGCGAATTTCCATTTGATGGTAAGCGCGTTCTTCAGGAAGATCCGGGCGCACCCCTTGAATGGTGAGTAAATCATCATCCAGAGAAATGGTAAATTCTGCTTCGGACATACCTGCAATCTCAACCCGGACAATGACCGAATCTTCGGTTTCGTAAATATCAGTAGGAGGGCACCAATGCTGCGATGAAGGGACTACACGAAAATGGGTGTGGGTGATCTGGTTATTCTTATTTTTAGATGGACTTCTTTTCGAAGACTGAGAACCCATTGTGATCTTCAACCTTTTTCCTATTTTGTAATACTGTTCTTCAAACTTCAGCGCCCCCGGTGCGACTCGAACGCACAACCGTCGGCTTAGAAGGCCGGTGCTCTATCCATTGAGCTACAGGGGCAATAA
>JBDLJO010000113.1:0-7561 GCA_039714275.1 Chloroflexota bacterium
ACTCGGATTTCCTGCACGCTTCGATCAAATGGAATATGGGTGTGCCCCACGAAAATAATGTCCGCATCGGTATCTGAAATCAGTTGACGTAGTTCTTCGTCAGACGTATTAATATTGATTCCCATGCCATCGTCGGTACCAGGAGCTGCATGTACCCCGAGCACTTTGGTTCCATCAGGTAAACAGACATGAAAATCCAATCTGAGCTCTTTGAACCAGGGCAGCCACCCAGCTGCTCCTACAGCTCCAGTAGTCCAGGCAAAACTTCGTGCCACATGGATGTGCAGTTCAGTTAATGCTGGATCTTTCTTAATATCAGCAAATTCAGGCCAGGGCATTTCGCCTGTATCAATATATCGGTCCGTATTCCCCCTTAGGAAGCGGGTATTTGGAAGGCTGGATATGCTTTCTAATACACCAAGGGGATCAAATCCAATCGCCGCATAATCACCTAAAAACCAATATTCATCAACGTTGCCCAAAGATTGGATATCATCTAGGACATTTTGCAGAGCAATTGAATTTCCATGAATATCGGCGATAATGGCTGCTTTCATTTGATGTTTTCCTTTTCTAATTTAGTAGTCCGCTTTGTTGGCGAGGAAGATTTTCCGAATCCAAAAATCTAATCCGATACCTTGCTACTTTACGAATGATCGCCGTGACCACGGCCAGCGCCGCTGCGGTTGGAGGGCGGCTTCTAAATCGCTCAGGATCGGTCGGGCGGATTCCTCTCCCTGGGCGATCAGATCAGCAGCCCGATTGAACCCGGTCACCACACTGACTCCCGTAGGGATATCCGGGAGCAGCAAAAAATCGGGCGGGTTTTTATCCAGTCTATTGACGCTTTGCTGGTGGATTAAAAGATCCAGCGAATCTCCCAGCACAGCGATCAATTCACCAATCGTCCCGGAAAGGAAACGTTTACGCCCCAGTTCCTGCCAGAAAGATGCCCCCTCACTTGAAGCGTAAACATCTACCGCGATGGTCACATCAGCCCCCATCTGGCGTACCACATCGACAGGTATGTTGTTCAGCAGCGCACCATCCACCAGCCTCCGGCCATTGTCTTCCACTGGAGCCAGTAGCCCCGGAATAGAGATCGTCGCACGCACCGCCTCAGCGACTGACCCTTCGGATAAGTGGATCTCTTTCCCGCTGTTCAAATCTACCGCCACCAAAACCAATGGCACCCTCAGCTCATTAAAAGTGATTCCTTTGAGCTGCTCTTCGAAGAAAGCCAGCAGCCGCCCTCCTTGGAACAAACCCTTCCTTGGTATTGTTAGATCAGCTAATCTCAATAGATTGCGAGTTGTTGTTAGCTCCAGTGCCAGGGCTTCCAAATCTGCAGGGCTTGATCCAGCCGCATACGCCGCCGCAATTGCGCCGCCCATACTGGTGCCGCTGAGATAGTCCGGTTGCAGGCCGGCTTTTTCTAAAGCACGCAGTACCCCGATATGAGATAAGCCGCGCGCCCCACCTCCGCTGAGCGCCAGTCCAAGCTTTGGTTTATGGTTGAAATTGTGTTTTATTTTGGTTAATTTATCCATCATCCATACCGAGTTGGTTAGGAACTTTGCTTTGAACTTTGTGAAAACCGTCCCCAGAACCTGTCGAAGGCCGTTACCTGAGCTTGTCTGTCCTGAGCTTGCCGAAGGATCGAAGGGCTGCCTTTATAATTATCCTTGAATATGTTTTTACGCGTGAAACTTTCTGCAAAAAAGACAATATAGTAGTAATATGGCAACATAATCTAAAGTTCTTGATGTACTACGTAGTATAACGCGACCTATCTTTCACCATCCGCTGGCATTAAAAACCGCATCTAACAAAACTGCCCGTTCCTCCCCTGTCATTGGCCGGGCGCGCGCATAATCGATAAAGAGTATCGTCAGCAGCTCGGTACTGATATGCCGCCCATCATAAAAAATATGCCGGTCAATAAAAGCTTTCTCCGTATCAGGCCTTAAATTATACTGGTCGAAGAACAAGTTGCCCAAACCGTGATGCACAAAGCTCTCCGCTGAAACTTCAAACCCCTGCGGCTGATGAGCCTGGCTGCCGCTGACGATCACCGCCCCAGCCTGACTCAGCTTGCCCGCGTCCCGGATCTGGTTGGGCTGCGCCGCATAGGTGTAGTACTCAAAATGTTGGAAGGTCGCAATCGGGATCAACCCCTCCCCACGCAATCGAGTGATTTCCGCTGCCATCCAATTAAAGTCACAGGTCGCCGCGCCAGGGTTGTTTGCGCTGGCATGCGCAAAGCTGCTTCCTTTGGCGTTGCAGCCGATAAAAGCCAACCGGTTGCCGTTATGCTCTATGATGACAGCCTGGCGGCCTTCATTCAAAGTTTCTCCACCGCCGTAATAAAGCCAGCCGCGCTGATCGTACAACTTCAATGTAGTTAGAACCGCTTCTGCCCCCCAATCGCTGAGGTGGTCACCGCTCAGCTCGACAATGTCGGTGCCCACATCTTCTAGCAGCTCAATATACCTCGGTGGACTGCAAAATTTGACCCCCACCTGCACCGGATCAGGGTAAGGGCAGTTTCTGGCAAAAGCCACTTCGTTGCTGATATGGGTGATATCGGCTTCCCGCAGCCAGGGGCCAACATCCAATCCCGGGTAAGTGATATCCCGAATTTCCATCGTAAAAGCTGTTGCCCGTACCAGCGCGGTCACACCGGTCATTGCCAGGGTAGTTAGTTTATCGGGGTCCCGGTTGCTGTTGGGGATCTGGAGCCATCCTGGAGCACCCCCGATTACCGAAATGGGCATTGTCAAGGCATAATCACTGGGTATAAACCCTTTCTGGATTGGCGAGATGCCGTCAACAGCAAGCACCTTCCATGTTGGGTTGAGTTCTTCGAAGGGGATGATGACCCAGGAGGGTCGCCTCTCCCAGGCTAGATGACTCAGCTTTTCAGCTTCTGTGATCTGTACTGCGCCAGGCGCTGGCGTTCCCCAAAGTGCGCTTATCGCTTTCATCGTTGTTTCGCTCATCAACAGCGGTGGGCTTTCCATCAGATGGATCATTTTCCCCTGCCATACCGCTCTCAAATCTTCAGCTTTGACGCCATCCTGGATGGTTGGGAAGGGTGCTGCCAGCGCGTAGATCCATATCCCGACCGGTTCTTCAGCACTGACTTCGATTCGCAGCGTTGCATCAGCAGGTCCTGGCGCATAGCCGAAATCAGCCGGTACTGTGATTTGGGAGCGCAGCGCCGCAGGCAAAGCCGGGTCCAGCCAAATTGAATTGGGCAGCGGGGTTGGGGTCAGGGTTGCCGTTGGTGCTGGTGTCCAGGTTGCGGGCTGGAAAGGTGTCTTGATCACCGCTGTGCTGAATGGTGTCTGGAGTGTCTGAATGGGCGATTCCGTTTTCGCGCATCCGCTGACCGCCGCAGCCAAAAGCATCAGCAGCATACTGAGCTGGAACTTGATTCCCTTCCCCATCATTCAAGACTCGCATCAAAGGTGATCATGGTAACCATCCCCGGCAGTACTTGGACATCGAAATACTGCAGGCCGCGCGCTACAAAACTGACCCGGTAATTTCCCGCTGGCAGTCCGCCAATGGCAAAGGTTTCCTCCCACTTCAGGTCGTTTTTGATGGTTAGATTGTCATAGGTGCTTAAATAATATATCGCGAAATTGCCATCACCATCGGGGGTTAGGGCCTTGATTTCAATATTTTCTACCGGTAATAAGCCGCCGAATATATTGATCGTCCGCCCAATGATCGCGCCGTAAGCATCCCCATTCTCATCACTGTGAGGCTCCAGCCACAATTCCGGGTTGCGGGTTTCTTGATAGCTGTTCTCGCCAATCCGTACTTCAAAATGCAGGTGCGCGCCGATAGCTGTGCCGCTCAACCCGACCAGCCCGATTTTACCCCCGGCCTTTACTTGCTCCCCAATTTCGACATCTACTTGGGAAAGGTGCCCGTAGAGGGTGTAGAACGGTGCTTGAAGGTTATCGTTGGTGTGCTCGATGATCACCAGGTTGCCGTAGAAAAATGGCCATTCGGCGAATACATCATCGTGATCATTGCCTGCCGTAATCACGACCCCTTCCGCCGCCGCCAGCACGGGTGTGCCCTCTGGATTAGGGAATTCAACTCCATGATGGGCTTCGCGCAGGCCGTTTTGCGTACTGCCGTAGCGGTAAGTGATATCAATATGGTCATTATCGGTTGCTGTGATCGGTCGGGATAAGATGAAGTGTCCCGGGAAAATGCAGATCTCAGGTGAGCAGGGCAGCGCGGTTGGTGTCGGTGTCGGCTCCAGAGATGGAGTCAGCGTTGCCGGCACAATCGTCGCGGTTGCCGTGGATGTCGCTGTCATCGTGGACGCGGGGACAGTCGTGATTGTATTTGTCACTGTCATTGCTTTGGGGGTGGTTGTGCTTTGTGCACAAGCTGCCAGCCCAAAACTGAGCAGGAAAACAACCATCAACAACATCATTCCCCGCTGCGCGCGCTTCATCCTAAGGACAAACCTCCTCGCTGGGTAAGTAGGTCTTCCAAAACTGTTTTTAATTCTCTGGCGCGCTCATCCAGCTCACCGATTTCACTGAGCAGGTTTGCGATCACATCCTGATCTTTCAACCCTAGAATATTTATGCGCACATTATAGCCAGCCCCGGTCAGCGCCGCTTGAGCCAACGCTGCCCCGCTGGCGCCATCGCTGATCGCGTTGGTATTGCCGCTGCTGGCCACATCAACCGCCAGCTCAAAAACGCGTACTGCTTTTCGGGCTGTTGCCAGCGGCACCTCGGCGGCGTGGATCGTAGCTTTTTGGATGGCAGCAGAACGTGCGTCCTTTTCATCCTCGCTGGCCTTGGGCATTTTGAAAGCCGCCATAATACCATCAAAAGCGGCCGCGTCCTCCGCTACCGCCGCGCTGAGATCGGCCCGTAGGCTTTCGGCCTCACTCAATACGGCCTGCATTTCACCCTCCACATCGGCGTATTTCTTTTTACCTATGCTCAACCGTGCCACCATCGCAACCAACGCCGCACCCATTGCACCCGCATGCGCCGCCGCTGAGCCTCCCCCCGGGGTGGGTGATTCAGATGCCAGATCATCAAGGTTCAAACCTGATCCTAATTCAGGGACATCGGCGGTTTTTTGCTGGGCGGCATAAAGCTTATTTTCCAAGACTTGCCCGGGCTCAAATTGGTCCATTTGGGTGTACCAGACCGCCGCGTCCACGAGTGCATTTTGGGGTATCAAGCCGACCAGCTCACTGTGATGGATTTCAACGCCGTAGCGCCTGGCCTCCCGGCGGATGAACTCAACCACCCGCGCAATAGGTGTTTTTCGGAAGTTGGTCAGGTTCATGGAAACTTGCGCGCGTCCTTCAACCAGCATTCCCAGCCCTTTGACGAAACGCAGTCCCCCAGAGGAGTGCCGTACTGCCTTGGCGATTTTCTTGGCAATGTTGACATCATCGCTGGTCAGATATACATTATAGGCAATCAAAAATTCACGCGCCCCGATTACCGTTGCCCCGGCTGGTCCCACCTTCTTGGGACCGAAATCAGGTGCCCGGTTGGGATCACTGGCGATCACGTCTTTGAGCGTCTCGTACTGCCCTTTGCGGTGGTATTCCAGGTTGCGTCTTGCTGGACTGGCAGCCGCTTCTTCATATAAATAGACCGGAATATCTAAGGTTTTCGCCACACGCTCCCCCAGTCGTTTCGCGATTGCCACACAGTCGGCCATGCTTGCACCCGCGATAGGGATAAATGGCACCACGTCGGTAGCGCCCATCCGTGGATGCTCGCCGCTGTGCTGATCAAGGTCGATCAATTCGGCTGCCTTCGCAATCGCCTGGTAAGCTGCTTCTTCAACACCTGCTGGTGATCCAACGAAGGTTATCACCGTGCGGTTGTGGTCGTTATCGGAATGCTGATCTAAAATATGAACATCGCCAGCATTGGAGATTGCTTGGCTGATTGCCGCGATCACTTCTGGGCGGCGGGCATCAGAAAAATTAGGAACACATTCAATTAGGGGGGTAGTCATAAAGGCCTCGCGAATCAAAGTTAGGGTCCGGGGTTGGATGGATCACTTAATTATACCTAATTCATCCAACCCTTTTTTTCTTTCTTTGTGATCTTCGTGTTATTCGTGGTTATCCGTTCCCTTTTGTGAATACCATCCCCGGGTTCTAATGCATAGAATTGGGTTACAATTGCCCTACAAATCCAAATCTCTACCTCTTCCATCAATCTCCCTGATCATTAAAGGAGCACCCCATGACCGTTTTCAATAACCTGCTCGGTTCACTTGCCCGTACCATTCTGACGCCCATGAGTCGTGCCCGATTGCCCCAAACGAAGGGCACAATCACCATTGATGGATTATCAGCCCCGGTAGAGATTTTTCGCGACCCTTGGGGGATTCCCCATATTTACGCCGATTCGATCCCCGACGCACTTTTTGCCCAGGGTTTTACCCACGCGCAAGATCGTCTATGGCAGATGGAACTTAACCGCCGAACGGCGTGCGGCCGGCTCAGCGAAATCTTTGGTGACATTGCCCTCGATACTGACCGCACCGCCCGTACCTTTGGCTTTGATCGCTTGGGTCGTGCTGACTGGGAAAATGTTTCTGACGAACTGCGGGATGGCATGTTGGCTTATACGGCTGGCGTGAATGCTTTTTTGAATCACCCCAAAACCAAACTGCCGGTTGAGTTCACTCTTTTGGGTCTGACCCCTGAACCGTGGTCCCCTGAAGATTCATCTGCTTTCGCACGCGTTATGATTTGGCAGCTTTCCCACGCCTGGCAGGGAGAGATCATCCGTGCCGAATTGGCTGAAAAAGTTGGCGTCGAGCATGCCGCCGAATTGGAGCCTCAATATCCAATCGATAACCCTTTAACCTTACCCAAAGGCATCGAATTTAATGCCCTCGACCCCGATGGCAAATTACGGGCCATCCCTGGTCCTTTCCTCGATCGCGGTAAGGGCAGCAATGCCTGGGCCGTTACGCCTTCTCGCAGCGCCACAGGTAATGCTGTGCTTGCTAACGACATGCACTTGGCGCTCTCCTTACCTGGCTTGTGGTATCAGGTCCACATCCATGCCGCTGACGGGTATCATGTCACGGGTGTCACCATTCCCGGTCTTCCTACTGTGCTGGTCGGGCATAACGATAACATCGCCTGGGGCATTACCCTGGCTTATACCGATGCAGAAGACCTTTATATCGAGCAGTTTGATCAGGAAAATGATCGCTACCTTTACGAGGAAACCTGGCAGCAGGCCGAAGTGCTTGAAGAATCCATTCAGGTCAAAGGATCAGATCAACCCCATATCGAAAAAATCTTCATCACGCAGCACGGCCCCATTATTTCTGATGTCGTTGGTTATCCTAAACAGCGCGTAGCTGTCCAATCAATGGCCCTGCGTCCTGTAAATGCGCTGGATGGTTGGTTTAACCTCAACAAAGCGCAGGGATGGGATGATTTTGTCAGCGCCTGCCGCCTGATTGGTGCGCCCCAGCTTAATATTGCCTATGCCGATATCGAAAATAATATCGGTTATTGGGTTAC
>JBDLJO010000114.1:0-7543 GCA_039714275.1 Chloroflexota bacterium
GGCCACCTCCACCGGTGGCTGATTACTGGGGTCTCACTTGCTTGATATTTCTACCCTTTTTAGCAGGGGAGCAAAACGATCAGATTTCTTCAGCTGTTTCTGTCAATAAGCTCGCATCATCGCTTTCAGGGGCTGCCTCGGTTGTGAGCTCCAGGTAGGTCAGAGTCCAGGCGGTATTAATATAGGAGCGCAGAATGCCGCCCAGCACGATCAGGAAAGGTAGATAAGCCATAAAGCAGAGCGCTGCAACGGCAAACCCGCCTCCAACAAAGGCCTCGGCATCTGTTATGGCCCCTCCAGCAATACCGAACACAACGGGAAAGATGATCAAAAGGATCGGCAGGGCAAAGATAAGACTGATCACAAAACTGAGTACTCCCAGAATCAATCCCATGATGATCATGCTGCCCAGATTTTCTCGGAAGACTGCCCAGCCGCGCTGGAGGGCGGGCATCATGCCGAGGTCTTCAACCACCAGGGCGATATTGGCCTGCTCAATGATCACGGAGACCATCCAGCTCAGGGGGATGAGAATACAAATCAAGGGTATCAAGCAGATCAGGCCAATGCCCAAAGTGAGGGCTGTGATCCCTATTGCCGGAATTATTATGATCAGAAAGGCAATTAATAGGGCGATACCGATGAGTAAATTAAGGCCAAATACACGCCAGAAGAAAGGTTTTCCGCTGGTGAACAGATCACCAAAGGAGAGGCGGTCAACGCCACCCTCAGCTTCTACAGTTCCCTGGATGATGCCAACGCGGCCAATCGTGCTGAGGGCGTTGAAGATCAACCCGATGATCAGACTGAAAAGGAAAAAACCACCTATCAGGGCCGCTATTTGCCAGGCTTCAATACTGTCGAAGAAGCGATCCGCCCGGAGGATGTAACGCTGCATTTCTGGTGGCAGGTTGAAACTTCCCGCGTCAAACTGAAAGCCGGTTTTGCCGCCCCCACCACCACTGCTGGTGCTGGAACCGCTGCCGCCCTGCCCGCAGCTGGCTAAAATGCCAAAGAGCCACAGCACTTTGAATTTCCAAATAATTTCCCATGCTCGAGTCAAAATCTTTCCGAAATCCATTTTATTACCTCTATATTATTATCTGTTCTCTAATTAACCGAAGAGTTTACCGATCAGGATGCCAGCAGCGAAGGGGATCCCGCCAAGAATGATGAACTGCAGCATGCCACCTTCATTGGAAAATCTGTCTTTCCAATCCTGGTTAACGCGCTGATGCAGATCAACTTCGCTGGCGGTGCTGGCAAATTGGTAGCGGAAACTACCGGTTGAACCGCGCGTGCCCAGGGAGGAAACTGCGCCAATAAACATGATACCGGCGCCTATCAGAAAACTAAGATCGCTGAGCCGTTTTATGGTTTGCTCTCCCATGAACCACCAAACCCCGCCGATGATCGCGAAGATGAGGAATTCAGCCAGTATGAGCTGCTTGAAATACCTGGCTCGTGCTCGGGGTTGTTTTTCAACGGTCATGCTGTTTGCCTCCATCAAACTAAAGGTGCTATTCCCACTCTATTGTGGCGGGGGGTTTGCTGGTGATGTCATAGACCACGCGATTGACTCCTGGGACCTGATTGACGATCCGATTGGCAATCTGGGCTAACAGCTCATGCGGTAAGCGGGCCCAATCGGCGGTCATAAAATCTTCGGTGGTAATAGCCCGCAGTGCAACGGCTTCCTGGTAGGTGCGCTGGTCACCCATGACGCCCACCGAGCGTACCGGCAGTAAAACAGCAAAGGCCTGGGCTGAACCATCGACGATGCCGCCCTTACCTTTCATGCGCAGCAGACCGGCACGAGATAATTCGCTGGTGAATATGGCATCGGCAGCGCGTAATTTTTCCAGGCGTTCCCAGGTTACTTCTCCCAGGCAGCGTACGGCTAATCCTGGGCCGGGGAAGGGCTGCCGCCAAACCATCTCTTTGGGCAGACCCAAGGCTTCCCCGACTGCTCGCACTTCATCTTTAAAGAGATAGCGCAAGGGTTCGACCAATTCGAAATGCATATCTTCCGGTAAGCCGCCGACATTATGATGGGTTTTAATACGACGGGCTTCGCTGCGGTCAGGGGCGCTGGATTCGACCACGTCCGGGTAAATGGTGCCCTGGACGAGGAAAGGGGGCATGCCCAATTTGGCGGCTTCGCTCTCAAAGATGCGAATGAACTTTTCGCCAATAATTTGCCGCTTTGTTTCTGGTTCAGTGACACCTGCGAGAGCCTCTATAAAATCTTCTACGGCGTTGACGGCAGAAAGTTGCACGCCAAGGTGCTGTTTAAATGTAGTGATGACCTGCTGGGATTCATTTTGACGCAGCAGCCCATTATCGACAAAGACTGCTGAGAGCTGATCTCCGACGGCACGCTGTACCAGGGCGGTGGCGACACTGGAATCCACGCCGCCGCTGACGGCGGAAAGGACCTGCTTATCCCCAACCTGAGCTTGAATCCGGGCGATGCTCTCTTCGACGATTGAGTCTGCTGTCCAGTCGGGTTCTGCTTTGCAGATATCGACCACAAAACGGCGCAGCATATCCGAGCCGTTGGGGGTGTGGTGTACTTCGGGATGGAACTGGACGCCAAAATAGCCGCGTTCCAGATCTCCCACAGCGGCGATCGGTGAGTTTTCACTTTGAGCCAGGGTTTGAAAGCCCGGGGGAGCGGCTTCAATGCGGTCCCCGTGAGACATCCAAACGCTGTGTTCTCCAGGCGGAATCAGCGGATTAGGGGTATTGGTAAGCAATGTGGCAGGACCGTATTCGCGCTCTGCGGCCGGAGCCACGCGCCCTCCTAAAGCGTGCGTTAAAGCCTGCATACCGTAGCAAATCCCTAAGATCGGGACGCCGGAATTTAAGACATAAGCAGGGATTTGGGGCGCGTCAGGGGTATAAATGGATGCTGGTCCGCCAGAGAGAATGTACCCTTTGATCTTCCCCCTCTGAATCCCTTCAGACGGCTTATGCCAGGGCACAAGCTCGCAGTAAACATGATTCTCCCGCACCCGCCGGGCGATGAGCTGTGAGTACTGCGAACCAAAATCAAGTACCAGAATCGTATCGTGCATGTTCAAAATTTAATTTCCTGGCCATCCATCGATTTGATAGCTGCCAAAGAATGGATAGGAATATTGAGCGGTTTCAATAATTCCCTTCCCCCTTCAAAAGATTTTTCTATTAAAGCGCCGATACCCACAACTACAGCCCCGGCGGCTTCAGCCAGGCGCACCAGACCCAGAATGGTGGCAGCACTGGCAAGGAAATCGTCGATGATCAAGACGCGCTCACCATCGGCGAGGTATTCCGGGGAGACGATCAGTTCTACCGTGCGCCCCTTGGTGTGTGAGGGGGCCAAAGTGAGCAAGACCTGATCGGGCATGGTGATCGGCTTGGTTTTACGGGCGTAAACGACGGGCAGGTTCATGTGCAGGCCGGTTGCAACGGCAGGAGCAATGCCCGAGATCTCGGCGGTCAAGATTTTTGTAGCGCCGATGTCTTTAAAAAATTGGGAAAATTCAACCCCGGCTTGGTCCATGAGCATGGGATCCACTTGATGATTGACAAAGCCATCAACTTTGAGGATGCCATTACCCAGATTCTTGCCATCTTTAAGGATGCGATCGATCAGTGCTTGCATGAATTACCTCTTATTTTGAGAAAATGCGCTTGGTTAATTTGTCTAGTCATTGTACCAGGAGATGATATGAGAGTGTGATAGAATCAGCGCCTGTAAGTATTTTTTATTTGCATTGGAAGGGGTAAAAGAACAATACCCCATCCGAAAAAAATTCCAGGTACAAAATATATAGATTTTAACCATGAATTTAATTCTCGCATCAAATTCTCCCAGACGCCGGCAGTTACTGTCCTTATTTGGCTGGGAATTTAAAGTTGTTCCTGCGGACGTTGATGAATCCACCCGGGAGGACGAGCCGCCTGCTGATTATGTGCGGCGCCTGGCGGCTGCCAAAGCACGCGCTGTGGGCGCCCAGGTTGGGGCAGATGGAATCATCATTGCCGCGGATACGACGGTTGTGGATGGGGCCGAAATCTTGGGCAAACCCGTTGATGCGGCTGATGCGGAACGGATGCTGAATCAGCTGCGAGGTAGAAGCCATCAGGTTTTAAGCGCATTGGCTGTTTTACGGGCAGCCGACGGCAGGCTGCTGGTTGACTGCTGCCACACCGAGGTGCCGATGCGGGATTATGATGATGCTGAGATGCAAAATTATATTGGCAGCGGCGATCCGATGGATAAGGCCGGCGCTTATGCTATTCAGCACACTGGTTTCCATCCGGTTGAAAAATTATCCGGTTGTTATGCAAATGTAGTTGGACTGCCCTTGTGCCACCTGACGCGTACTTTGGGTGCTTTGGGCATTAGATCTGATGAGCAAATCCCCGCAGTATGTCAATCTACGTTGAATTATTCTTGCCCGGCATTTGAATCTATTTTACGAGAAAGATTATGAAATTTAATAAAATGGCTTGGCTGTTGATCGTGATGATCACCCTGCTGCCGGCATGCAGCAATACTTCGCCATCCGCATCAATCAACACACCAATATCAGATGGGGGTCCAACATTGACCCCTGCTTTACCTTCTGTGGTCGTGGAGACTACACCCGCCCCCGATCCAGATGCTGCTGTTCGAACTTATCTGGATGCCTGGCGAGATAGCAAATACACCGATATGTACGCCTTATTGACTTCCGATTCCCAGGTGACAATCAGCAGGGATGATTTTGTTGAGCGCTATCACCGGATAACTATTGAGGCAGCCCTGAGCAGCGTGGATTATGAAATCTTGTCATCCCTGGTCATTGATCAAAACAATGCGCAGGCTGGTTACCGCATCCTGTTGAACAGCGCTTTGGTCGGCGATATTCAACGCGATACGGTGATTAATCTGAAGATGGAATCTGGCGCCTGGCATATTGTCTGGGACGATACCTTGATTTTGCCCGAATTAGCGAATGGTAATAAGCTGTGGATGGACCGCTATATCCCGTCGCGTGCCAATATCTATGACCGGTATGGGGAAGTGATCGTTGCTCCAGCAAAAGCTGTATCGGTGGGCATATTGCCGGGGCGTATCGACCCCGACCAAGAGAAAGGTCTGCTTGACGATTTGTATTGGCTGACGGGACTGCACCCGAATACAATTACCACTATGTATGCAGATTATCCCTTCGGCGCAGATTGGTACCTGCCGCTGGGAGAAACGCTTTATGATCGGGTAGCAAAATACTATGATGTGGAAAATGGCTATAATGATGGGGTTTTGTCGATGTATCCTTTTGAAGCGCGTTATTATTTTGATAACGGGATGGCACCCCAAACCGTTGGTTACACCAGTCAAATTCAAGAGGATGAAGCTGATGATTTTTTGCGGGCAGGTTACGGTCTAAATGAAATGGTAGGACGGCAGGGGATTGAAAAATGGGGAGAGGCATACCTGACCGGGAAACGCGGCGGCGCGCTTTATGTGCTGAATGCTGAAAATGATGTCATTACGCAGTTGGCAGGCCGTGATGCAGAACCGGCGCACCCGATTACCGCAACCTTGGAAACAGATTTGCAGCTGGCGGCGCAAATTGCTCTGCAGAAGTTTAATGGCGCGGTTGTTGTTATGGAGATAGATACCGGCCGCGTGTTGGCGATGGCCTCCTCACCGTGGTACGATCCGAATGCCTTTGAAACATCCAACTACAACTCCAGCTACCAATTAGAAAATATTTACTCTCCTTACGGCGGGCAGCCGCAGTTAAACCGTGCGACACAGGGACAATATCCCCTGGGTTCGGTCTTTAAGATCATTACTATGGCGGCTGGGTTGGAAAGCGGATTTTATACGCCTCAATCCACTTATGACTGCCAGTATACGTTTACGGAATTAGCCGGTATTGATCCGCGCTATGATTGGACCTGGGATCACTTCCTGGAGGACGGCGAAACGCTTCCCAGCGGTGAGTTAACGCTGCTGGAGGGGTTAATGCGGTCATGCAATCCTTATTTCTGGCATATTGGATTAGATCTATATCGTCAGGGGCAGACGGAGGCCGTTTCTGAAATGGCGCGTGCCTTCGGGTTGGGGGATGTCACGGGTATCGAAGGTGTCGAGGAATCGGCAGGACAAATGCCCAATCCTGGGGAGGAGGTTGATGCCATCAATCTGGCCATCGGTCAGGGCGCATCTCTGGTGACACCCTTGCAGGTTGCGCAGTTCATCGCGGCAATTGGCAACGGCGGTACGATCTATCAACCCCAGATCATTGAAAGTATCGGCCTGACAGGCGAGGAACCCATTCAAGCCTTTGAGCCGATTGTTAAAGGTGAGCTGCCGATCAGCGCTGAAACTTTGGCGGCGATACAAAAAGCGATGACGATGGTTGTTGAAAACCGGCGCGGCACTGCTCAAACGGTATTACGTGCCTACAGCTCCAATGTGATCCCGATCGCGGGCAAGACGGGAACTGCAGAGACCGGCGCACCCGAGTCACACGCCTGGTTTGCCGGTTATACGCGCGCCAACCGAGCTAATAAACCTGATATTGCGGTTGTCGTGATTGGAGAACATGCTGGTGAAGGTTCAGAGGTTGCAGCGCCGATTTTCCGGGCGGTTGTCCAGCAATATTTTGAAGGCCGCCGTACCTATATCCTGCCCTGGGAATCGAGCATTGGTGCGATCGCGACACCCGATCCAGAAGAAACAGAAACACCATAAGTCTTTGGTGAATAGAGAAAAAAAGGAAAAACATCTGGGAAACAGCTTAAACACACTTAAGGGATTAGTGATCCGATCTCAATCGGGTTTTTTTACTGTTGAAACCGACCGCGGGCAGATCGTCTGCCGTTTACGCGGCCGCCTGAAGCAAGGTCGGCGGCACGGTGATATTATCGCCGTTGGTGATCGAGTGCAGATCTCGGAGATGGAAGACGGCAGCGGCATGATCGAGAGCATTGATCCACGAACGACGATGTTTTCCCGCATGGCTCCTACGGCGCGGGGGGAATATCAGCAAATTCTGATTGCCAACCCAGATCAAGTGGTATTTGTTTTTGCTGTCATCGATCCTGAGCCCCGTTTACGGATGCTTGACCGGTTCTTGATCGTTGCCGAGAAGGCCGATATCCCCGCAATGATCGTATTTAACAAGGTAGACTTAGTTGGGGTGCGGATCACGCGCAAATATTTCGGGCATTATGAAAAAATTGGCTACCCGGTTCACTATACCTCGGCAACTTCTGGCAAGGGCATAAAAAAACTTCACGCCCAATTGAAAGGGAAAATTTCGGTGTTGGCCGGTCCATCGGGGGTCGGTAAATCAAGTTTGCTAAATGCGATGCAGCCTGAATTGGGGTTGGTGGTTCGAGACGTCAGCGCCGCAACCGGCAAAGGTCGCCATACTACGGTGGTACGCGAAATGTTCGAGCTGGATGTTGGGGGTTATGTTGCTGACACCCCTGGATTGAAAGCATTGGCCTTGTGGGATATTGAGCCTGAAGAGGTGGATGGTTATTTCCCAGA
>JBDLJO010000115.1:0-7533 GCA_039714275.1 Chloroflexota bacterium
GCTAGTCGTTATAATACCAAGTCTGAAAATTAAAGCCCGGAGTTTCATGAATTTTTCTTGGGCATTTGACAAATAGTAATTGGGAGCATGTTGCCCTGACTGCCGCTTACGGCCAGGGTTTTTTTTCGTGCAACCTACTTGTTTGACGGTTGATTTCACCTAGCCAAAGGGTGAACAGGAGTCACTGTTATATGGCACAACTTCCACCATCCAAATCTTATGCTCGTATTGATGTAAAGTATCCGCTGCCGGATTTGATCGAAGTTCAGCATGCGTCTTTTGAGCGTTTGAAAAGTGAGAAACTGGCCGATCTTTTTCATGAAGTTTCCCCCATTGAATCTTATAACGGCGATATGCGCCTTTATTTCCCCAGCCGCACACCTGAAGCGGAGGAATGGGGACTGACCTATTGGTTTGAAGAACCCAAGCATTCCGTTGAAGTGTGTATGGAGCGCGATTTAACCTATGGTTCCCCGCTTTACGTTTCGGTATTACTAGCTGGTCCAGCTGTTCCGGAGCCGATCAAATCGGATATCTTCTTAGGTGAATTTCCCGAGATGACCGATAAGGGCACCTTTATTATAAATGGAACTGAGCGTGTTGTTGTTACCCAATTGATTCGCTCCCCTGGTGTTTACTTTGAAGTTGAGGTTGATCGTTCAACCGGGCGTCGGCTTTCCAATTCTAAGATGATTCCAGATCGGGGTGCCTGGATGGAGTTCGGTACTCGCAAAAGCGATTATCTGACCTTGAAATTCAACCGCCGCCGAACAATTCCGGTGACCATTTTCCTGAGAGCTTTGGCTGCTATTGATGACGGCACTGAGGACCCTCCAATTAAAGAAGGTACGGATGAGGAAATCCTCAGTATTTTTAGTGATGTGGATAATAATCCAGATCGTATGTATATTGCCGCCACGCTGGAGCAAGAACCAGAATGGAATTTGAATGATGGAAAAATAACCATTGCTGAGGCCGCTTTGTTAGAGTTCTTCCGGCGTATGCGTCCTGGTGACCCTGCCACGTTGGAGAATGCTCGCGAATTTTTGGCGGAGCAGCTTTTTGAACAGCGTCGTTATGATCTTAACCGCGTCGGGCGCTACAAACTCAATCAGGTACTTGACCTGCACGATAAAGTTCCCCTGGAGCACCGCACGATCACAAAATGGGATGTTGTTCATTTAGTCCGTCATATGATTGAAATGAATAATGGTGTTAAAGACCCGGATGATATTGATCACTTGGGTAACCGCCGCACGAAAACTGTGGGTGAGTTGATTCAGAATAAACTGCGTATTGGCCTGCGTCGTATGGAGCGTGTGGTTAAGGAGCGCATGTCGATTCGTGATACGGACAACCTCTCTCCTGTGAGTTTAGTCAATGTGCGACCTGTGGTGGCATCTTTGAGAGAATTCTTTGGATCGAGTCAGTTATCTCAATTCATGGATCAAACCAATCCGCTATCAGAGCTGCGGCATAAACGCACCCTGTCCGCTTTGGGACCAGGCGGGTTGCGTCGTGAACGTGCTGGCTTTGACGTGCGCGATGTGCACCAATCGCATTATGGGCGAATCTGCCCGATTGAAACGCCGGAAGGCCCGAATATTGGTTTGATTGGCCGTTTTGCATCTTATGCCAAAGTAAATGAGTATGGCTTTATTGAAACACCTTACCGTAGAGTTTTTAAAACCTTAGCGCCAAAAAGCTCGCTCTTGGTTGATCGAATTTTACGCGAAGATGTTGTGCATCCCAAGAGCGGCAAAGTTGTTGCCGAAAAAGATCAGCGTATCACAGAAAAACAAGCCAAAGCAATTGCTAAGCTGAAAATTCCTGAAGTGTTGGTAGTTCCTTTTGTGTCAGAAGAGTATGAATACCTCTCTGCTGATACGGAGGATAAGTTTGTTATTGCACAGGCCAATTCACCGCTCAACGAATTTGGTGAATTTATTCGCGGTCGTGCATCATCTCGATATAAAGCGGGCTTCACTTTTTCGCAAGCTGAGAATATTGATTACATGGACGTTGCCCCACATCAAATTGTTGGTATTAGCGCCGCGTTGATTCCTTTCTTGGAGCATGATGACGCTAACCGTGCTTTGATGGGATCAAATATGCAAGCTCAGGGTGTGCCTTTGCTTCGCCCTGAAGTGCCGCTGGTCTCTACGGGTATGGAATACCATGCTGCGGTTGATTCCGGTCAGGTAATCACCTCTAGAGATGATGGGGAGGTGCTGGAAGTTACTGGTGGGCGCGTAGTCGTTCGACACAAGGATGGCGAACAGATATATATGCTGCGCAAATATCAGCGCTCCAATCAGAGCACATGTGTTGACCAACGGCCGGCCGTTACCAAAGGACAAATCCTAAAACGGGGTGATGTGATCGCCGATTCATCCTCGACTGTTGATGGCAATTTAGCCCTGGGCCAAAATGCTGTCGTTGCCTTCCTGTCATGGGAAGGGGCAAACTATGAGGACTCTATTGTTATCTCAGATCGCCTCATCCAAGATGACTTTTTCACCTCGGTTCATGTTGAAGAATATGAAGTAGAAGCACGGGATACGCGTTTAGGTCCAGAAGAAATTACCCGCGATATCCCCAATGTGGGTGAAACCGCGATCAAGGATCTTGATGAAGGCGGAATCATTCGTATCGGTGCAGAAGTTGGTCCGAATGATATTTTAGTTGGCAAAATCTCTCCCAAGGGTGAGAAAGAACTGACTCCTGAAGAGCGCTTACTACGTGCCATTTTTGGCGAGAAATCTCGCGATGTAAAAGACACCTCATTGCGCATGCCCCATGGTGCACGAGGAAAAGTTGTTGACGTTAAGATCTTTTCTCGTGAAGATGGTGTTGAACTTTCGGCTGGTGTGGAAACGATGGTGCGAGTATTAATAGCCCAGCGTCGAAAAATTATGGCCGGAGATAAACTTGCGGGTCGTCACGGTAATAAAGGTGTTGTTTCCGTTGTTGTTCCTGATGAGGATATGCCTTTCCTGGAAGATGGTACACCCGTAGGCATCATCTTGAACCCCACCGGTGTTCCTGGTCGTATGAATCTCGGTCAAGTGTTGGAAGTTCATTTAGGCTGGGCTGCGAAACGCTTGGGTTTCCGCGCGATCACCCCTGTTTTTGATGGCGCTCGCGAAACTGAAATTGAAGCAGAACTTGCACGTGCTTGGATGATTGAAAAAGCGTGGACGATAGCAGGCGAACGAGCCTGGGAATTATTAAACGAAGATGATTATGATCCCGAAACCATTCGAGACGATGATGACGCGCGTCATTTATATATGGAAGCTTGGCTTGGTGAGCAGGGATATGATGTATATCGGCTGATTGCAGATGAAACCTTCGCTCGTCGATCAGTACTTGCTGAATGGCTGAGAGAAAAAGGCTTTGATCCCGATAAGGTCCTGGCATTTGAGGATATGGAGATTTCTGTCGATGAACGCGATTCCCAAGATCAACGCGCGGTTGATGCTTGTTTAAAAATCTGGCTGGAATCCGAAGGTGCTAAGGTTAGAGCTAATATCACAGAAGAAAAGTTACGAGAAAAAGCCGCCCAGGTGGCAGTAGAGAAAAATATCCCCACCCCCCTCCTGGGTAAATTTATTTTGCGTGACGGCCAAACTGGTCAACCTTTTGATAGACCGGTTACGGTTGGTGTAATGTCAATCTTGAAGTTACATCACCTGGTTGAAGATAAAGTTCATGCTCGATCCACGGGTCCTTACAGCTTGGTTTCACAGCAGCCTTTGGGTGGTAAAGCCCAATTTGGCGGTCAGCGCTTTGGCGAAATGGAAGTTTGGGCTTTAGAAGCTTATGGCGCAGCTCACGTGCTTCAAGAAATGCTGACCATTAAATCTGATGATGTTGTTGGTCGCGTGAAGGCTTATGAAGCCATCGTTAAAGGTGAGTCTATGGAAGAACCCAGCATCCCTGCTTCTTTCCGTGTTCTCGTTAAAGAATTGCAAAGTTTAGGGCTGGTTGTAGAGGCTGAAACAGCTACGGGGAAGTCCGTAAAATTTGGCAAGGAAGATAGTCGAAAAAAGCGCCCTGATATGTCTACGGGCTTGCTGGGATTTGGAAAAAAGTATTGACGCTGCTAATTTGGCGTGGTAGAATTACCGGTCGTTGTCCTTAGTGGACTGGGCGGGCCAAAGACCCCCGCCTGATTAACAATATATTTCTTTGAAAAAAACGCGAGGCCATC
This sequence comes from Chloroflexota bacterium, assembly GCA_039714275.1. GTDB lineage: Bacteria > Chloroflexota > Anaerolineae > Anaerolineales > UBA11858 > JBDLJO01. The sequence continues at coordinate 4,217 of JBDLJO010000115.1, forward strand.
AATGTACTAGCGATGGCCTCCGTTGTTGGTATAAAGGCAATTATTTCTTAGTGACTAATTGCATCGTAATCGAGATCATTTTTACCGGAGGCAAACGTGCCCACAATTAATCAATTGGTTCGAAGTGGACGTAAAACGAAAAAGACAAAGAGCAAGGCCCCTGCTTTGCAATATACTTATAATTCTTATAAGCAGCGTCGTTTTCAGCAGGCAAAAGGTGCTCCTCAAAAGCGCGGTGTGTGTACGGTTGTCCGTACCATGACACCTAAGAAACCGAATTCCGCTTTGCGGAAGATCGCTCGTGTGCGCCTCACGAATGGCATCGAAGTTACGGCTTATATCCCTGGAGAGGGTCATAACTTGCAGGAGCACTCGATTGTTCTTGTTCGTGGTGGTCGTGTGAAAGACTTACCTGGTGTCCGCTATCATATTGTGCGTGGAACCCTTGATTCCACAGGTGTTGATGCCCGGAAGAAAGGCCGTTCCAAGTACGGGACGAAAAAGAAATAAATATCGTAAATTTAGAAATCGTCGGTTGGTAACCTGATCGGCGATTCTTTCCGAATAGTAGTTTTGATAAACTGATTTAGAAACGGAGAATTCAATGCGGCGAAATAGAGCGCAGAAACGAGAAATTGTACCAGACGAGCGTTATAACAGTGTCAAAGTGCAGTCTTTTATCAACCGAGTTATGAAAAGTGGCAAGAAAAGTGTTGCCGCTCGCTTGGTTTATGGTTCTTTTGATATCCTGGGTGAGCGTACCGGAAAAGAGCCCTTAGAGGTTTTTGAGAAAGCAATGGCCAATATTACACCAACTATGGAAGTGCGACCACGTCGTATTGGTGGTGCTACATATCAGGTGCCTCTAGAAGTTGCCCCGCATCGCCAATTTGCCTTGGCTACCCGTTGGTTGTTGGCAGCTGCCCGTGCTCGCTCTGGAAAAAATTTCTCCGAGCTTTTGGCTGATGAATTAATGGATGCCTTTAACAATACCGGCTCAGCTGTTCATAAACGTGAAGAATCGCATCGTATGGCTAAGGCCAATCGAGCATTCTCCCATTTCGCTGTTTAGTATATTTTGGATTGAGTGATTTTTGATGGCTCGTGAATTTCCATTAGAGAAGTATCGAAATATCGGGGTAATTGCCCACATTGACGCGGGTAAAACCACCACGACGGAGCGTATCCTTTACTATACAGGTAAAACGCACCGCCTTGGATCTGTTGATGACGGCACAACTGTTACTGATTGGATGGAACAGGAGCGTGAGCGTGGTATTACCATTGTTTCCGCCGCAGTTTCCGCTGAGTGGAAAGGTCACCTGGTAAATATTATTGATACCCCTGGTCATATTGATTTCACTGCCGAAGTGCAGCGCTCTTTGCGCGTGCTTGATGGTGGTGTTGTTGTTTTCGATGCTGTCCAAGGAGTAGAACCGCAGAGCGAAACGGTCTGGCGGCAAGCTGATCTTTACGGTGTGCCCCGCATTTGCTTTATCAATAAAATGGATCGTGTGGGCGCATCTTATGATCGCACTATCGGAACGATCCGTGACCGATTAGGCGCCAATCCTGTCGCTGTACAGATGCCCATAGGCGCAGAAGCTGAATTTCGCGGTATCGTAGATTTGTTTACCGGGAAAGCTGTTGTTTGGGAAGACGAGCAGGGTAAAGACCCTGTTGAAGTTGATGTTCCTGTAGACTTGCAATCTCAATTGGAAGCCATGCGGGAAAGCATGACCGAAAAAATTGCTGAGACGGACGATGAGCTGACCCTTAAGTATTTAGATGGGGAAGAAATTAGCGTTGATGAGCTCAAGGCTGCTTTGCGAAAGGCTGTCATAGCTGGTCAAATTACACCGGTCTATTGTGGTACAGCTTTGCGCAATAAAGGTATTCAACGAGTTTTGGATGCCGTGGTAGATTTCCTGCCATCGCCGTTGGATATTCCTGCAGTTAAAGGTTTCAAACCAGGGACAGAAGAAGAACTCGAGCGTTTGCCAGAAGAAACATCTCCAATGAGCGCTTTGGTATTCAAGATTGTTACCGACCCTTATGTTGGTCGTTTAGCTTATTTACGAATTTATTCCGGTAGACTGTCGCAAGGTGCTTCAGTTTATAACCCTACCAAGGCAAAGAAAGAGCGCATTGGTCGTTTGATCCGTATGTATGCAGATCGCCGTGAGGACATTGATTCGGCTGATGCTGGTGATATTGTTGCCATTTTAGGCCTGAAGAACTCTTTCACTGGCGATACGCTCTGTGATGCATCCAATCAGGTTATTCTGGAAAACATTTCATTCCCAGAACCGGTTATTTCGATTGCTATTGAGCCCAAGACGGCAGCTGATCAAGATAAAATGGCAACAGCCTTGCACAAGCTCTCCGAAGAAGACCCAACTTTCCAGGTCCGTGTTGATCATGAAACTGGTCAAACCCTGATTTCGGGTATGGGCGAGCTGCATCTTGAAGTTCTGGTTGACCGCTTACTGCGCGAATTTAACGTTCAGGCTCGCATTGGACGGCCGCGGGTCGCTTATCGAGAATCGATCACTCGTGTAGTAGAAAAAGTTAATTATCGACACTCCAAACAAACAGGTGGGCGTGGGCAATTTGCTCATGTTATTATGGCCTTAGAACCTGGTGAGCCGGGTAGTGGTATTGTGTTTGAGAGTGAAATAACTGGCGGCGCAATCCCCCGCGAGTATATTCCAGCGGTAGGAAAAGGCGTCAAGGAAGCTGCTGAAGGCGGTGTTTTGGCTGGATATCCTGTCACCGATGTGAAGATACGGTTGTATGATGGCTCCTTCCATGAAGTAGACTCGAATGAAATGGCTTTCAAGATGGCAGGCTCTATGGCTTTTCGAGAAGGTATTCGTAAAGCTGGACCTGTTTTGCAAGAGCCTATTATGAAGGTAGAAGTAGTTATTCCCGAAGAGTATTTGGGAGAAATTATTGGACAGATCAACTCTCGCCGTGGAGAAGTCCTTGGTATGGATCTTCGCCCAGGAGGCAGCCAGGCTGTCCGGGCAATGGTTCCACTAGCTGAAATGTTTGGTTACGCAACGCAGTTGCGATCAGCATCCAAGGGACGTGGTGCTTTTACAATGGAATTTGATCACTACGCCAAGGTTTCTGAGAAAGTCTTTGAAAAAGTTATGCGAGGCGAATAGCAATTATTGCTAAAGCATTTATTTCAATCGTAGTATTGGAACGTACTAGGAGAAAATGATGGCAAAAGAAAAATTTGAGCGAACGAAGCCGCACTTGAATGTGGGGACCATGGGGCACATTGACCATGGGAAGACGACATTAAC
>JBDLJO010000116.1:0-7409 GCA_039714275.1 Chloroflexota bacterium
GCAGCTTTTTACGGACCAGGTTTCTGCGGCTCAATCTATGAAGGCGCTATTGGAACTTATACCTTTGTCTGGCCAACCCCCAGTCATATGTTAACCCAGCTCTACGATCCGGTCGTACACCGGGCGATTGATATCGGCGGCACAACAGGCGATGCCATCTTTGCTGCTGATCATGGGGTTGTTGTTTACGCTGGCTGGAGTAATTGGGGTTACGGTTATTTGATCGTCATCGACCACGGCACAGGTTGGCAAACCGCCTATGCTCACCTCAGCGCGGTTGCTGTTTCCTGTGGACAAAGCGTTTATCAAGGGACAAGGATTGGCGCGCTGGGCAATACCGGTAATTCCACTGGCCCTCACTTGCACTTTGAAATGATTATCAACGGCGCCAAGGTAAACCCACTCAACCAAGTTCAGTGATTTATCTCTCAGGCATGATGGGTCGAAATCTATCAAACGACAATACGAGCTGCTTATGAATTGGCATAAAGGAACGCTGAACATTTCTACGCACGGCAAAGGCATGTATACTTTCACCGATGCCGTTAACCGCCAAATTCAGGATTGGGAAATCCAGGAGGGGATGTGTTTCCTCTATATACAGCACACCAGCGCCTCACTGAGCATTAGTGAGAGCTACGACCCTTCTGCCCAGGCCGATTTAGAAGCCTTCATGGATCGGTTGGCGCCCGAGAGGGAAGCGTGGCACCGCCATACATTGGAAGGACCCGATGACTCTCCTTCGCACATGCGAGCGATCCTGACCGATACCGATCTCAGCATCCCGATTGATAACGGCAAATTGAACCTGGGCACCTGGCAGGGGGTTTATCTTTTTGAGCACCGCACCCGCCCCCACCGCCGGCAAGTTTTAATCCGCTGCCTGGGTGCAATCTAATTCCAGGTACACAAGCAGCATAAAATCCCAATCTGGGGCAGCATCTCCAAACCATAGCATTCAGCGAATCAGAAAATCCTTGGGGGATTTCTTCAGGTTATTTGGGTTCATTGGTACAATAAGCCCATTCACAATCCGTTCGTTCTCAACAATGATAGATTAAATAGACGAGAACAGGATCGAAATATTGAATTGCCCACGAGGTGGAAAACGTATGATTCTCCGATCCACGCGCACCATATTAATCTTGGTCAGCCTGGCGTTTTTAGCCGCCGCTTGTGTACTGCCGACACCGGCAGTACTGCCGCTCATCACCCCGACGAGTGCGGCGTCATCCGATGCGGATTGGTTTTCGATCTACTTCAGCAATCCAGACAGCCCCACGGCATTTACTTACCGGGGCGGCCCGGACGACAAACTTGCAACAGCCATCCGGGAGGCTCGCTTCAGCGTTGATGCAGCCATTTACCACATCAACCTCTGGAGCATCCGTGATGCCTTGATCGCCGCGCATAACGCTGGTGTGACAGTTCGGGTGGTAGCCGAAACCAAGAACATGGATGAAACCGAAATTCAGGAGCTGCGGCAGGCCGGCATCCCTATCGTGGAAGATCATCGTGAAAGTTTTATGCATAATAAATTTATGGTCATCGACAACCACGAAGTCTGGACAAGCTCGATGAATTTTACAGTCAATGGGGCCTATAAAAATGATAATAACCTGCTCAGAATACGGTCTTCGAAATTAGCGGAAAATTACACCACAGAATTTAATGAGATGTTCGAACAGGGTATGTTTGGTGACCATGCGATTGCCAACACCCCCCACCCATCCATAACCCTGGATGGCTCTCAGGTTGAGACGTATTTCTCCCCCGATGATGGTGCCGCGGCCCGGATCGTTAGACTGATCCAGAACGCACAAACGAGTGTATCCTTCATGGCATTCTCATTTACATCCGATCAGATAGCAGCCGCGCTGCTCGAGCGTGCAGAAAATGGTGTTAATATCGTGGGAGTCTTTGATGAAAGCCAATATTACTCCAATGCGGGAACTGAATTCGACAACTTATATGATGCCGGTCTGGCAGTCTATCTGGATCAAAACATCTATAATATGCACCATAAAGTTATCATCATTGATCGGAAAATCGTCATCACCGGATCGTATAATTTCAGCTACAGCGCCGAGCAGCGCAATGATGAGAACGTGTTGATCATCCATAATGCTCAGGCAGCTGAAAGTTATCTTGATGAATTTGAGCGTGTATTAGCCAAGGCAATCTCAGAATAAAAGCAATTTAGTAAATAAAGGAAAAGAATATGCACTTCCACAATCCCTCCGACCGTGAAACCAAAGAATTGGCCCCCGGGATTCTAGCCCGTACTTTCTGGGGTGAGAAAATGCTCATGGCCGTGGTAGATCTTGACCCCCATACACATCTCCCCAACCACAGCCACCCTCACGAACAAGTAGGCATCATCTTAAGTGGAAAACTTGAATTTACCATCGCTGGTCAGACTCGGGTGCTGGTACCCGGTGATGTTTATACCATCCCGGGAAATGTAGAACATGAAGCCAAAACCTTTGAAGAGCCGACAAAAGTGATGGATGTTTTTAGCCCCGTACGCGAGGAATACCAGTATTAATTATATTCTTAATGGTCAACCTGCATTCTTCACACTATAATTCAACTCAAATAACATTGCCTGCACACTAAGATCACCAGGAGAAAAAAATGGATACTAAGGGAAAATTCTATCTAGGGCGAACCATTGAGAAAGAAGAAAATATCCTCTATGACCCGGATGATCTAACAACACATGCCGTCGTCGTGGGTATGACCGGATCAGGTAAAACCGGTCTTTGCATCGATTTACTGGAAGAAGCCGCGCTGAACAATATCCCTGCACTGATGATCGATCCCAAAGGCGATATCACCAACGCACTGCTGCATTTCCCCGATTTGCTGCCCAGTGACTTTCAACCCTGGATCAATGCTGATGAAGCTCGCAAAGATGGCAAAACCATCGAGGATGCCGCCGCTGATACGGCCGCATTGTGGAAAAATGGTCTCTCTGGGTGGGATATCACCCCTGATCGCATTCAGTCCTTAAAGGACTCAGCCGAATTTGCCATTTACACGCCGGGGTCGGATGCCGGCATTCCGGTCAATATTTTAGCCAGCCTGAAGGCGCCAGAAATATCATGGGAAGGGAACAGTGAGCTGCTGCGCGAGAAAATCTCCGGAACAGCCATCGCAATTCTCGGATTGGTAGGGCTTGATGATATTGATCCCGTGCGCTCTCGAGAACACATCCTGCTGAGCAATATTTTCGAAACAGCCTGGAAAGCGGGTAAAGATCTCAACTTGGGCGAGCTGATCCTGCAAACCCAAAACCCGCCCTTTGAAAAACTTGGGGTCTTCGATATCAATACTTTCTTCCCCGAAAAAGAGCGCTTTGAATTGGCCATGCTGCTCAACAATATCTTGGCGGCGCCCAGTTTTCAGACCTGGCTTGAAGGTCCATCCTTGGATATCGGCAAATTGCTTTATACACCAGATGGCAGCCCCCGGCACAGTGTTTTTTATATCGCCCACCTGACCGATGCCGAGCGCATGTTCTTTGTCACCTTGCTTTATGCGGCCATAGAAACCTGGATGCGATCCCAAACGGGCACCAAGGGATTGCGAGCCCTGGTTTATTTTGATGAAATTTTCGGTTATCTGCCGCCGATCAGCAACCCGCCCTCCAAAACGCTGATGCTGCGCATGCTCAAACAGGCCCGGGCTTTCGGAGTTGGGCAGGTGCTGGCCACGCAAAATCCGGTCGATATTGACTACAAAGCGCTCTCGAACGCCGGGACTTGGTTCATCGGAAAATTGCAAACCGATCGCGATAAAGAACGCTTGCTTGACGGGCTCCAGGGCGCGGCGCCCGATCTTAACCGTCGTCAAGCTGATAAATTGATTTCCGCATTAGACAAACGTGAATTCCTGCTGCACAATGTGCACGATGACGAATCACAAGTCTTCAAAACCCGCTGGGCGATGAATTACCTGGCCGGACCGCTGACACGGGCACAAATCCCCATGCTGAATCAACTCGTTGGGGCCAGCAAATCTATAGAGACAACTGAGAAAACGGAAGATTCTCCACGCGCGAAGGTGAAATCAACGGCAAAGCTTAGTGCTGAAGCAGCGGTGGTCGGAACTAGCACACGCCCGGCTGCCCCCTCCGACGTCGATGAGTACTTCCTGCCCAACAACTTGACCCTCAGTCAAGCCGCTAAATTATCGAAAAAAGAGATTCCATCAGGTGCAAAACCGGTTGGACTGCTCTACCGGCCAACCCTATTGGCGCAAGCGGATATTAGTTACCTGCAGCGCAAATATAATCTCGATTATGAGCAGCAGAAAACAGCTTTGGTATTATCCCCGGAAAGGCGCAGCACCGCCCGTTGGGAGCAGTGGATTGCCGCGGCCATTCACCCCAATGACCTGGACCGAACACCGGCCCCTGATGCCACCTTCGATGCTCTAGATGCGCCGTTGAATAATGGAAAAACCCTTAAATCATTAAAAAGTGATTTCACCGATTGGATTTACCGGAGCACCGAGGTTGGGGTACGGGCCAATGAAGCCCTTGATATTTTTGCCGGGCCAGAAGTTTCGCAGGCCGATTTCCGGCGTATGTGCAGCGAAGCCGCCCAGGAAAAACGTGATGCTGAAATCACCAAAACAGCTGCCAAATACGACTCCAAACTTGACACCCTGGAGGGTCGTTTACACAAAGAAGAGCGCGAACTGCGGGAAGATGAAACCGAGCTCTCGCAGCGTAAACTGGAAGAAGTGGGTAAACATGCCGAAAATGTGATCAGTTTATTTGTCGGCAGAAGAAGGAGCTTTTCGACATCCTTGACCAAACGCCGCATGACCCAGAAAGCGAAAGCTGATGTTGAAGAATCGGTTGAAGCGATTGCAGAAATGGAGGCGCAGGTCAAGGAATTGGAAGGTAAATTGGTAAAAGCCATTGAAGGTGTCAAAAATAAATGGGCCGATATTGTTGATGATGTGTCGGAAATTCCTGTCCAGCCCTATAAGAAAGATATTCTGATCGATCTCTTCGGGGTAGCATGGATGCCCTATCATTTGGTTGAAGTCGAGGGAGAGACCATCTCATTGCCTGGATTTGACAATCAATAAGGTAAACCAAGGCACAGCTTTTAAAATTTTCGCCCCGTGTTGTTTTCTGCACAGCTCGGGAACTGGGCGATATTAAAGTAGAACCGGGCACAGCAATTAATCATCCGGCCTGGTTGGCTTGGATGTGTGTTGAATGTTGTAGAAGGATAATGACGGATAATAAATACACCATTAAAGATGTAAACGGGGGCAAATTAACCGTGGTCGTGCGGCGCGATAAACGACTCAAGAAATCATCCCGATGGCAGCGGGATGGCCTCGGCACAATTCTGCTGCGCATCCCGGCCAGGCTGCCAAAAAGACAGATCAAAGGCCTGCTTGATCAAATCCAAACCAATTTGACAAAAGCAGATAAAAAGGCCAAACGCCGTACCGATGCTGATTTACAAAAACGTGCCCAATATATTAACAAAAAACATTTTAAGGGCCAAATTACCTGGGAAGCCATCCGTTGGGTAGGCAATATGAACACCCGCCTGGGGAGCTGTACCAACGGCGGTCCCACGGATGGGCATATCCGCATCAGCGACAAGATCAAAGACTGGCCCCAATGGGTGATCGATTCGGTCATCGCACATGAACTGGTTCACCGCCTGCACCATGATCACAGCCCGGCTTTTTGGGCGTTGTTGAAAGAAGGGTATCCCCTGACGGAACGGGCGCGCGGCTTTACCCTGGGGGTGGGCTTTGCAGAAGGGAAAACCTATCATGATGATTAAACGCTGTCCCTGGCCGGGTGATGACCCCCTTTATGTGGCTTATCACGATCAAACCTGGGGCGTACCGGTACACGATGACCGTGACCTATTTGCTAAGCTGATCCTGGATGGCGCCCAGGCTGGTTTGAGTTGGATAACGATCTTACGAAAGCGTGAAAATTACTGGCAGGCTTTCGATAACTTCGACCCTGAAAAAATAGCCCGTTATGATGAGATTAAATTCAACGAGTTGATGTCCAATGCCGGGATCGTCCGCAACCGTCAAAAAATCAAGGCAGCGATTAAGAATGCCCAGGCGCTGCTAAAACTTCAAGATCAAATCGGCTCTTTCGACCGGTATCTCTGGAGTTTTGTGAACGGCGAACCGATCATCAACGCCTGGGAAAAGCTGGAGCAAATTCCGGCTCAATCTCCTGAGTCGCAGGCCATGAGCGTGGATTTGAAAAAACGCGGCTTCAGTTTTGTTGGTCCCACCATTTGCTACGCTTTTATGCAGGCAACAGGCATGGTCAACGATCATTTGGTCGACTGCTTCCGTTATCAGGAAGTTCAGCTCGATGAATAATTACACAGGGCAGGCACAGAGATGGTAAAAGGGTCCAAAAAACCCCAATCACAAACCTCACCTTTTGGAACTGGCGACAAAGTTAACCACGATTCCAGTTTTTTTTACGCGGGCCGCATGTATGATCAGCAGCCCGAAGAGGATCTGACAAACCCCTATACGGAAAATCCGGTACCACGAAAAACGCTTGACACGATCATCACCGCCAGCAGCGAAGTCATGGATCAGCTTCCCGACAGCAGCATCCACTTGATGGTTACATCACCGCCTTATAATGCCCGCAAGGAATATGATCTTGACATGACCTTGCAGGAGTATCTAACCCTCTTGGAACGCGTTTTCAGGGAGACCTACCGCGTCCTGGTCCCTGGGGGGCGCGCCTGCATCAATATTGCCAATCTGGGCCGCAAGCCCTATATCCCCTTAAATGCATTTATTTCACAGATCATGATTCACATCGGCTTTTTGATGCGCGGGGAGATCATCTGGGATAAAGGATCGAGTGTCGGATCTTCCACCGCCTGGGGCAGTTGGCTTTCGGCCAGCAATCCTACACTGCGGGATGTTCATGAGTATATTCTGATTTTCTCAAAAGGGCGTTTTAAACGTGAGAAAGGTGATCGGGAAACCAGCATAGAACGGGATGATTTTCTGGCTTGCACCAAAAGCGTCTGGCAGTTCGCTACCGTATCGGCGAAGCGTGTGGGACATCCGGCCCCCTTCCCTATCGAACTGCCCCGCCGCCTGATCGAGCTTTATACCTTTAAAAATGAAATTATCCTCGATCCCTTTATGGGCAGCGGCACTACTGCGCTGGCAGCCATCGAGACCGGGCGCAATTATATCGGCTACGACCTCAACGAAGACTACACGCAGCTTGCTAGAGAACGCATTGCAGAGCATCAAGACAAATCATGAAATCAATGCTCATCATACTGCTGGCTGTGGCCGCTTACGGCGCAGTCCATTCCTTAATGGCCGCCTTCAAAGCCAAGGCCTTAGCAGAGCAGCTTTTTGGC
>JBDLJO010000117.1:0-7378 GCA_039714275.1 Chloroflexota bacterium
ATCCTTTGATCAATATTTAGGCGAAAAGAAATTGATGGGATCGCATTGCCCAGATTGTGATCTAAATTTCCTGCCGCCGCGCGCCATCTGCCCCCAATGTTTTGGCGATCAACTGGACTGGGTTGAATTCAACGGTGACGCAAAGCTTGCTGCATTTACCGCCATCTATATTGCTCCCACGGTGATGATCGATGAAGGCTATGGGCGGGACAATCCCTACCTGACAGGCATCGTTGAGTTGGATCATGGTGTTAAGATCAGTGCCCAGGTCCTGGGCTTGGATGCCAGCAAACCAGGCGAGATTCAGATTGGTCTGCCGATGAAGGTTGAGTATATTGAACGCGGCGAAGGTGAAGAGAAAGGCACATTTCTGGCGTTTAGGGCAGCATAACACCCCATAATAAAAACACCACCTGGCAATCATTTCCAGGTGGTGTTTTTCAGAGCGGGTGATCGGATTCGAACCGACGAATGGTAGCTTGGGAAGCTACTGCCTTACCACTTGGCGACACCCGCGTGCGTTGGTGATTATAGACTTCTCGGGAATTGATGTCAAGGAAAATTGATTCAGCCGCTTTTTTTATTAGTAGTCTGCTGCGTCAACCTCTTCCACTCCTCCAAATCCAGCGTTTGAGCCCGGCGTTGGGGGTCAATCCCGCTTAATGCAAGAATCTCTTTGGTCTTACCTTTCGTCCAGTGCATCCCGGAAGATAATGCGTTTAACAATGTTTTTCGTTTCTGCCCAAACCCGGCTTTTGCCAATCGGAAAAATAGATCTAAATCTTGCTCAGGGATGCGCGGCGCATCGTAAAGGTCCATGCGCACCACCGCGGAATCAACTTTGGGTGCCGGGTAAAAAGCCGTTGCCGGGATTCGAGCTGTGATGCGCGCTGCACCGTAAACTTGCACGCTCAAGGCCAATAAACTCAACGATCCCGGCCCCGCGCAAATTCGTTCGGCAACCTCAACCTGCACGGTCAAGACCACTCGTACCGGCTTCACCGGGGCATCCATTAAATGCCGGATGATTGCTGATGTGATGTAATAAGGGATATTGGCCGCCACGATATACGAGTCCTGCCCCATTAAATCCGTGGGTGCCAAATCTAAGATATCACCTTGCACAATTTCAACGTTGTTAAAGGAACTCAGCACCTGTCTAAGGGGAGGCAATAAGCGCTTGTCCAACTCCACTGCTACCACATTCTGAGCTTCGGCAGCTAAATGCCGGGTCATGCTTCCCAGTCCGGGGCCTACCTCCAGCACAAATGAGTCATCGTCTACCTCAGCCGCCTCAACCACATCCTTTAACGCCGTCTCATCGATCAGAAAATTTTGCCCCAGGCGTTTATCTGGTATTAACCCATATTGTCTAAGCAGCATGGGGATATCAAGCGGTGGAAGTGATTGGGCTGTCATGTTTGATTCAGTCCAAAATATACATGATATTCGGTGGGATTGGTGTCAAAAAATACACCGTTACATTCGAATGCCAGCCGACATAATTATCATCATCGTACCCCAGATCGATCCAGTCTTTGCCGGCGATTCCCCCGCCAATATCAGCAACCTCTCCAAATCCGTAACCGGGGATATAAACTCGCGCCCCGCCCATATAGTAATACCACGAACGCAGCACCGCCACGATGCCCTTGGTCAGCGTTTTTCCGCTGTAGGTAATATAGCTGCATCCGTCAGGGAATAAACAGGGTGCGTACGATGTCGCATAAGCCGTGATCGCCCGCCAGTACTCGATCGGACCGTCATCCGTGGCCACGGTTTGCACTTTGATTTTTGTGCCGTATCCAGCAATCCGGGGAGTTGGCTCGCGTGCCACCCACTCATCTTCCACCTCGCGGGAAACTTCTTCCCAACCTTCCGCATCCGGTTTTGCTTCATATAAAATCCGCACCCGCTGGGCTTGGAGCCCATATTCTCCCACTTGCACAACTTGCTGCGTATCGATGGGCACCTCTGGTAAGGCTTGAAAACTGACATCAAAGGGCAGTGGTGAGGTCTCCAGCGCGGTTTCCTCCCGCATGCGCACAATTTGAATCACGTGATTCCCTGGTATGGGCGCATTTTCGTCCGGTATGCTGTAGTCCAAACCTTGCAGCGGGAGACCAGCTTCGGCCAGCGCCACCCCAACCGTTGCTGCTGTAGTCCGGCTGCTTAGGGTTTTCCCCTGCACCCGGATCGTAATCTCTTCTGATCGAATCAGGCTGGCCTGGATGGTGCCTCCCTCGAGGGGTGTTGCTGGTGCCGGGCTGAGTGAATCGCTTTGATAGAGCTGGATGCCGGCATCCCACAGAGCGGCCCCCAGTGAAGCAGCAGTAGATCGTATCGTCTCTGTATTACCGTTGGTTTCCAAATTGATCGTAGTTGCGCGCCGCACCTGCAGGCTGTGAGCCGCTGTCGGTGTGAGCCTTTTATCAACTGCAATCGGGCTTCCATCTGCCAGCAGCAGGTCTTCTTCCCCTAGTTCGATGCCAGCCAATGCCAATATTGCCAGCGGGTTCCGATCACTGGTTACCAAAGTTTGCATCTCACCATCAGCCAGAATAACGATCTGACTCGCTCGAGCAATCACGATTTCTTCGCCCTCATGCAGTGGTGAGTCTAAAGCCGGCACAACGGTATCTTCTTCTATGAGATCAATTTCGGCGTCTATTAATCCACCTTGCATAGAGAAGGCAAAAACACGTGCCTGCTGCGATTCTCCATCCATGACTATAGTGATATCCTTGCTCCCTATCACCCAGAACGCCGCGATCAGGCTGATTAACAGGGTTAATATTGCCAGGTGGCCCATAGATTTGATTTTCGTCATGATTTTGATTCTAACAGATTCGGTCTTTTACGTAATGATTAATTCCCCCCGGGGAAAAATGATATAAATGAGCTCTTAAACAGGCGATCCGGCGGCACCCAGAAGGCCCTTCTTAGTGCTGCTTCCTTTCGGACCTGACACGGTTCAAAGGATTCCGCCGCGCCGGACCCATCTAAGAGCTCGGCAGGAAGCTTACCTCAGCCAATTAAGATTGTCAACGTCTTTTTGCCAGCACCAGCGCTCCGAGGACGATGATGCCTACCACCGCCAGCATACCAATAATAATGCCAGGGTAATGGACATGGTAAAGCTCTCCAATCGGCGCGCTGTCCAGGGCGGCAGTTGGTGTGGGTGTTGGCATTTGTCCTTGGGATGCTGTCACTGCGCTGTGTGGCATCGTGATCCATAAACTTATCCCAAGCATGGCTGTTAACCAAAAGGCGCGGAATCGAGTCATAAAGGTTCTCCTAAGTGACCGTATTAAACCACAACTCTGGGTTCAAGAAATAGCAATTCCCATGTTTTTTTCTCAGATGATGATTTATATCAGAAATACCTCCTCAAAGCCTTTTTCCAATATTCTGGCTTATGGTATCATGTTGCGAACTTACCCCGTCATCATCTAGAGAGATTATACAATGCAATTTATTCATGCTCGTTTGGCATATACCGTTCAATATTACGTCATCGCGATGATGATTTGGGGGCTTTGGCGCTACTGGCGTAAAGATGGCCTCAACAGCAGCTATTGGGGTTCCGTAATCATTGCCGCCCTGTTGATTCTGGTACAAGGCTTTTTAGGATCCTATTTGTGGCTGCGCGGCAGCCGCCCGTTCCAGGAGATCATGCATATCCTATATGGTTTGGTGGGGGTCATTGGTCTTCCGGCGGTCTTTGTTTATACCAAAGGCAGGGATGACCGCCGCACCTTACTGATCTACGCCCTGGTTTTCATGGCCTTGATCGGCATTTTCACGCGTGCCCTCTATACTGGCGGCGGAGGGTAAGTGTAAAATGGAAAATTCAAAAAATCCCAATTCTTACGCCCATCGAATCGATTCTTTGAAACCTGAGGGCGCTTACCAGGTGCTCTCCAAAGCCCAGGCACTAGAATCTGCTGGGCGGAGCATCCTCCATTTTGAGATCGGTCAGCCCGATTTCGAAACCTTCCCTCACATTTCAGCCGCTGGGGTAGATGCCATCCATCAAGGTCTTACTCGTTACACATCTCCTTCTGGGATTCCCGCTTTGAGAGAGATCATTGCCGAAGATGCCGGGCGCCGCCGCGGAGTGGAAATCTTTCCCGATCAAGTTGTCGTCAGTCCTGGAGCCAAACCCAATCTTTTCTTCCCCACCTTGGCATTGATTGAACCTGGAGACGAAGTCATCTATCCCAATCCTGGTTTTCCAACCTATGAAGCTATGATTCGTGTTGCTGGCGGCACGCCTGTCCCTGTGCCGTTGGTAGAGCAGCATGATTTTTCTTTCGACCTGAAAACCTTTGATGAACTTATCAACCCCTGCACCAAGATGATCATCATCAACTCCCCCAGTAATCCAACGGGTGGTGTTATATCGGCCGTTGACCTGGCACATATCGCTGCTGCGGCTCATCATTATGATGCTTGGGTGCTGTCCGACGAAATATATACCCGTATTGTTTACGATAATTTGGATGTGCCCTCAATTTATACCCTTCCCGGTATGGATCAACGCACCATCATCATGGATGGTTTTTCAAAAACCTATGCTATGACAGGTTGGCGCTTGGGTTACGGCATTATGCCCACAGAACTGGCAGAGAAAGTTGGTTTATTATTGACGCACTCGGTGGGTTCTACCGCGCAATTTACGCAGGTCGCTGGTATTGAAGCCTTAACCGGTCCTCAAGATCATGTTGATCAGGTTGTTGCTGAATATCAACGCCGCCGCGATATCATTACCAATGGTCTTAATGCCCTCTCAGGTGTAACTTGCCAACGCCCTCAGGGCGCTTTTTATGTTTTCCCTAATATCAAGGCCTTGGGTAAATCCTCCTCCGATCTGGCTAATTACCTCCTTGAGGAAGCTGGCGTGGCTTTGTTGCCTGGTTCGGCTTTTGGCTCCTGGGGTGAAGGGTACCTGCGTTTAGCATATGCCAATTCCGTTGATAACATTTTGCTGGCTTTGGAGCGCATTAAAGCCGCGTTATCTCGATTATCATAAGCACCTGTGAAATCAGCGCACCCCTTCAAGAATCAAAAAACGCTCAACGTTGTTGAGCGTTTTTTTTGGCGGAGAGGGAGGGATTCGAACCCTCGATACCTTTCGGTATACGCGCTTTCCAAGCGCGCGCACTAGGCCAACTATGCGACCTCTCCAATTTTGCCGGCAGATTTTCCCTTCCAGCGAGCGGGATTATACCATAATATTTTCTTGGAAAAATACTTAACATAGCCCAATTTTACGCATTTCCTAATCTATATTATTTACCCGAGCTGCCAACAAACCAACCATGAAATGTGGTATTCTTTTAAAAATTATGGAACAAAAAATTTATCTGGCTTTAGGTACAAATCTGGGGGATCGCGAAATAAATCTGCGGGATGCTCTGGCAGCTTTACCGCCAAAAGTGAGTCTCTCCGAACAGTCGCCAATATACGAAACCGTTCCCTGGGGCTTCGATGATCAGCCTAATTTTCTTAATATGGTCATCGAAGGAGGTACGAATTTATCACCCTTTGAATTATTAGCTTATCTAAAAGAAATTGAATTCCAATTGGGAAGAAGACCCACATTTCGAAATGGTCCCCGTGTTGTCGATTTGGATATCCTTTTCTACGATGATTGGATTGTTCAAAGTGAAGAACTGGTTATTCCCCATCCGCGTTTACACAAGCGTGCCTTTGTTCTGGTACCTTTAGCGGATATTGCCCCAAATTTTCTGCATCCATCGATTCAAACCCCTATCCAGGAGTTATTGGATTCACTAGGAAGTGAGGGTGTTGTGCTTTACCGCCCTTCAGCAGCATTCTCTGAATTATGATCATCATTATTCCACTTTTTATTTATTTCTTGATCCCTATACCATTGCTGATTACCCATCGCGCTCACATTAAGATTGGGTATCAGTGGTTCATTGCTTTAACCAGTGCTTTTTTGGCGTGGATATTACTGTTAATCTCATATTTTCGTTTACCCATCAGAGTAAATCTGCCTTCATGGCAGTTTAATTACGGTTTGGGGGATATCCCCTCACTGCTCCTTGATTCGACCTCCTGGCCATATGCAATTGCTGTAGCTACCATAGTTCTGGCTGTCATGCTCACGGATGTCGTTGGCATGGACCGGGTCACATCCAGGGCATGGGCATCTGACCTTTCCCTTGCAGGATTTGGATTGGTAGCGATTTTGGCGCCCAGCCCGATGATTTTGTTGCCTGCCTGGGTAGCTTTAGATTTTATTGAAACCAGCATTTTATTGCGTTTGGTCTCCAACAGTCATCAGCGAGAGCGTGTCATTGTTTCTTTGTTCATCCGTCTGATTGGTATCTTTATCATGCTGCTGGCTGTCTTACGTACCCGTTTTCTCGGGTTAGCTTTCACATTTGATGCTATTCCTCCAGTAGTAGCTAGTTATATTATGCTGGCGGCAGGTGCACGATTGGGAGTTATGCCGCCTCATCAAGCATTTCTTGAAGAACCTCGTATGCGCCGAGGGCTGGGAACAATTCTACGTTTGATACCTGTTGCCGCCTCATTGGTTTTGCTCACTCGAGCAGCAGAGGTTGGTGCTCCAATCACCTGGACACCGTATTTAATTGCCGCCGCAGTTGTAGCTGCCTTGTATGGCAGCACATCATGGGCACGCGCAAAAAATGAGCTTAATGGACGGCCACATTGGATTTTGGGCGTCTCTACCCTTGCCTTTATCGCTGCTGTAGTTGCAGACCCAATTGCCAGTCTTGCTTGGGGTATTGGTCTATTGTTTTCAGGCAGCATTCTGTTTCTGATGTCATACCGGGTACCCAAGCTGTTATTCCCTGGAATTTTGGGATTGATCTGTATTTCAGCGCTCCCTTTCTCGCCGTCCTGGGGAGGGATGGGATTCTATCAATCCATACCCTGGATTCTCCAAATACCTTTTTTGCTCTCTCAAATTTTCTTGGTGCTGGGTTATATCCGTTTTGCAGGACATGCACCCAAGCCTGAGCATCAACTTGAACCCTGGGCTTGGATTATTTACCCTCTAGGGTTGACCTTGCTGCCCATTGTCCATTTTTGGGTCGGTTGGGTTTCTCGTCCCAGTGCTTATGCTGCATTCAACTTGCTATCACTTAAATGGTGGGGTGGTGCGTTGGCCGTTGGTTTGGCTTTCATCACGATTAGTCTTCTTTATCGTAAATTGACTCTACCTTCGCAAGTTGCGCCGTTTGTCCAAAAGCTGCTTTCTCTGGAATGGTTGTATGGCGCATTTTGGAAACTTTATCGGATGCTGGGGAAATTATTGGCCTCAATTTCATTGATCTTAGAAGGTGAGGGTGGCGTACTTTGGGCATTAATTCTTCTC
>JBDLJO010000118.1:0-7200 GCA_039714275.1 Chloroflexota bacterium
GCATTGCGAAGAAGATGCAAAAGAGAATCGGACATTTCCTCAAGAACGGTTTTATCCAATTCAATATCTTGCCCTTCGATGACCAAGTCTACCAGCTTGCCTTGATCTCTAGCAATGGTGCGAACCATGCGGTGAAAGCGGGTGGAAAGCGTTGCCAATGGCACCATACGAGTGCGCATTAACTTTTCCTGGAGTTCGCTAGAGATAGTTCCTTGCCGGTTAAGCATGCTGCCGAAATCACCGATACTGGTGCTTAATTCGCTCCCGATGGTTTTGATATCGCTGGTCGTTTCAGATAACTCCCGTGACAGCATGTGGAACTCGGTATAGCGATCAAATTCAAGCTCATCAAAATACGAGAGAGGATCAATTTGCTCTCCGTTATCCTCATCAGGAAGAAACGCATTACCATCGGTGACAGGTTGTGCGCCTTTCAATCTTGGTGCGCTGCTCCTAAACGTACTTACCTCATATTGGGTTTCCAAGTTCGTGGAAATCCGACTTAATCGTTCAGCGCTGGATTGTAGTTCTTCAACTGCTTGAACTAACCTGCCCATCTCTTGTTCTAAAGTTGTTCGATTGATAACGATTTCGCCGACCCGGTTAACTAACTCATCAAGGCGATCAAGAGGAACACGGACTAATGGTGACGATCTACGACCAGCCGAAAATCCTGTTTTTACAATGTCTCTTTCTTCAGCAGTTTCTTCAAGAAAGGGGGGTAATTCTGACAATTCGATGGGCTTTTCATCCGGCACGCTAATTTGGTTATCCAAGTTTAGCGTGGTCTCCTGTTCAAGAATGGAGTCCGGCATTAACCAGTCCGAAAAACGATCATAGAGACGATCAAGTTCTTTTTGATCATCGCTGCCCTGGTAATCCCCTTGCATTAAATCATTCAAAGCATCTGCTGTGTCGAAAAGCAAATCCAATATTTCCGGATGGATTTTTAGGCTGCCGTTATAGAGAAGGTCTAAGAGGTCCTCCATTCTGTGGGATAGTTTAGCGATGGAGTTGAATCCAACCACGCCAGCAGCACCTTTGAGGGTATGAACGCTTCGGCGAATGTCTTGAAGTAAATTTACCTCACCGGGTGTTTTTTCCAGTTCAGCCAACAATGTACTAATGCTGCGCAGATGGTCATCTGCTTCCATCGAAAAGATTTCCATCAATTCTGAAGAAACCGCTTCAGTCTCCAAATCATGGGTTTCACCCGGCAGGATTTCGGCCCCGAAATTTGGTGCAGCATCGATCTCGGCCAGCACTTGTTTCAAGATTGCAGCATCTTCTTTAACGGGCAATCCCCGCAAGCGGTGGAAGGCGCGGGTTATATCGGTTACCAATGGGCGTTCTTTTAATCTGCCATCCAATAAATCATCCAGGTAATCACCAATTTGTGCAACTGTTTGCAGCAGCAGGTCCGAGGACTCGTTTGTAAGATCAAGCGTACCGGCAACGATAACTTCAAGGGTTTCTTCTACGTAGTGAGCAATGTGACTCAATCCTGGCAAGCCAATCATAGAGGACGCGCCTTTGATTGTGTGGATGTAACGATGTGCTTCTTCCAATCCATCCAATCGGGCAGGGTCCTCGTTAAAGGCTTTAATACCTTCAAGTATCGAAGGCAGATAACTCTGCGCTTCTTCGATAAAACCGATCAGTACATCTCGGTTTACTTCTCTAACCATAAATTGTCTCCAAAATCCTTCAGATCTAACATCAACGATTTGATTGATCTGAGAATCTTATTAGCAAGCTGCTTCGCAAATTCGGCCAATTCATACCAACACATGCTGATAAAAGATCTGAGTCCTGATTATGCATCAGCAATGAAAAGCTGGAAAAATGAAGATTGGAAGGATGAAAATACAAACAGCGGCAAAAAGTGCTCTTCACCTTCCAAATCTTCAATAGCTTACGATTGGCTGTCGCGCCCATCGCTTGACAATTTGAAGGTACTAACTGAACCGCGCAGGTTATCGGCCAGCACAGCCAGGTTGCTAATGGATACCGCAGTCTGTTTGGTGCCGGCTGCCGTTTGCGAAGTAACAGAAGAAATTTCATCCATAGATTTAGCCAGCACTTCCGAGCCGCGTGCTTGCTGCCTGGATGCCAGGGAGATGGATTGAATCAATTCACCCAGGCGATTGGAAACACTTTCAATTTCGGACAAAGCTTGACCAGCCTCATTCGCCAACAAGGAACCTTCTACAACCTCACGTGTGGTTGTTTCCATAGCTGCTACGGCTTCAGCTGTTTCACCCTGAATTGCTCTAATCAGGCTTTCAATTTCTTTGGTAGCTTCGGTTGATCGCTCAGCCAGGCGTTCCACTTCCTCTGCAACCACGGCAAATCCACGTCCAGCCTCACCAGCCATAGCTGCCTGAATAGATGCATTGAGAGCCAAAATACTTGTGCGGTCAGTAATTTCATTGATCAGTTCCAATATTTCACCAATCTCTTGGGAACTTTCTCCCAACCGCTTGATACGTTTAGATGTTTCCTGGACTTGATCACGAATGCGATTCATACCTTCGATGGTGTTTTGCACAGCATTGGTTCCTTGCTTGGCATTTGCTACCGCTTGCTGACCAACAGTTGCTGATAACGCGGCATTGTCAGATACCTGTTGGATCGAGACTGCCATATCATCAACAGCAGAGGCCGTTTCGGCAATCTGCAGAGATTGAGATATGCTGCCCTTAGCCAGATATTCAGCTGCGGTTTGAATTTCATTGGATGATGTACTTACCTTCAAAGTAGCATCCTGCACATCGTGGATCACCCGCCGCAGTTCGACGATCATAAAGTTAAAGGCATCGGCAATAGCGCCGGTCATGTCGGCTGTGACTTCTGCTTCTACCGTCAAGTCACCCTCAGCAACGTCGCTCACTTCGTTGAGTAGCTTCATGATCGAAGATTGCATATTGTCGCGCTCTTCACGGGACTGGATCAAGTCCAGGGTATTGTCAAGCATAGCGTTGAGCGAAGTGGCCATACTGCCGATCTCATCTTGGCTGGTAATATCAACACGGGCATCGAAATCACCCATACCAATATCTCCGAAAACACGCATGATGTTATTCGCCTGTCTGGTAAGACCGCCTGATAAGGTATAAGCTGCTAAAATAACAATTACTAGCGCGGTCAGTAACAGTCCTCCGATGAGATAGCCCATCTGCAAAACAGGTTTTTGAATCTCCGCTTGATCAATTTCTGTCAGCAGCCCCCAGGCGATTCCATCTGGGTCATCTTCCGTTGGCTCTTGGACAACAATGGATGACCAAGAACTCAATACCGGGATGCCTAGATAGTTATCAACAATCACCGCTCCAGGATTACCTATCAGTGCGCTGCGAGATGCCATCGTAAGTGTAAAATCTGGAAATAAAACGGCTGTCTCTTCCCCCAGTTCGGGCAGGTAGCGGGACGAACTGCGCCAAAGATTATCTTGACCGACCAGGTAAATCTCACCTGAATCACCCAGGCCAACGCGATCTGCCATGATTTCAGCAAGCACCGCTGCACTTGCCTTCATCATAATCACACCTACCGTTGCTCCATCGTCATCCAAGACAGGGGCAGTGATGCTCAAAACAAGCTCATTGCCGCCTGATTTATATTCAATATCGCTGACGTAAACTCCCTTCAAACCATTGATAAATTCAACGGTATTTCCCTCATACCCATCCATTTCATCCTCATAGAGAGTAAAGACAACATCCCCATCCGCATCAATCAGCATGATGTCGTCATAAATGCCACCGCCGATCTCAAGGCTAAAGGGTCTCAACACACTATCTGCCCGATTGAAGGCCTCCTGAAACGCAGGATTGGAAGGATTATGCTTGTATAGGGACAAAACAGGAATACCTACATTGATATCTTCTGAGCCTTTTACTTGACCCATGTTTCTCACGAATAGAATATCACCTCGGCGATCAGCGAGCCACTGTTCCAATTGGCTGGACTTCGCTTTTTGAACAGTTCTTAAATGATCAAAAGCCTTTTCATTTAAGGCGTTCGATGCCGATATAAATGATATAGCCACCAGGATAATGAGAGGGATAAGGGACACTGTCATGAATGCAATCAGCAGCTTGTAACGAATCCTCCCAAGAACCCAAGCAATCGGACCCCATTCCATCAACCGGGAAAATAGACTTGTTCTTTTTTCCATTTCAAATAACTCCTATAAAAAACGTTTAGATGGGATCAAACTGACGCATCTCAGGGGAGAGCAGCAATTTGTCGAAATCGAGCACAACCAATAAGCGTTCACCGTGCTCATATACGCCTCGTATAAATTGGGTAATGCGACCCTCAATGGGGACCTTTGGTTCCCGAATCTGATCAATTTGAAGGTAACGCATGCCCCGCACTTGATCCACAATCAACCCTACCATCATGTCCTCTTGACGAGTCTGGGCAACTAACATTCGTCTAGCCTTGATATTGGTGGGTGCTTCAATGCCTAGAAAAGCACCTAAATCAACCATTGAAATAATATCACCTCGCAAACTGGTGATTCCCAATATCCAATCAGGGACGTTAGGAAGCGTTGTGATCTGAGGGGGAAGATCAGTCTGGATCAGGTTAGAAATCGAGACGGCATATTCGGTATCGGCTAATGCAAAGATGATATGCTGCTCCTCACCTATCCGGGAGCGGGTATCGATTCCCAATTCTGCCAATGATTCTATGCCAAATTTCTCCCTATCTTCCTGATCAATGACTGCAATGAGTTCTTCCAGACTGTGGGTGGATTCTGAATCCGATCCTGTGCCGGCATCCCGCTCAACAATATGGGCATCCATTTCCTCTGTCATGGTCGGGATCTCGGCCTGAGGTTCTGGCATATCCACAGCGTCTGTATCGGTAGTGGAATCCATTTGGGTCTCATCAGACGAGGCAATCTCGGTATCTGGAAGCACAGTTTCGGGTTTCGCCTCGGGCAATCTGTCTTTTGAGATAATATCTTTCTTAAACTCATCTGCCAGGTCTTCAAAGGGATCCTGCCCCAAAGCAGATTCAAAATCCTTCTTAGCCATTGTTTATGATCCTTTCTACCAGACGTGCATAATCTAGAGCACCATTACTACGAGGCGCATACTCATAGATGCTCGCGTGGTGACCTGGCGCTTCAGCAAGTTTGATGTTCGCACGGATTGGGTCAGCTACATGATCCGCAAAATAGCGGTTGAGGGTAGCCATGACCTCACGATCTTTGCGCAGTCGTTCAAAATAAAATGTAGGTACAATCATGGAAAGATGCAGCTTCTGTCCAGGGATTCGATCAATCTTCTTCAGTGTATCAATGACCTGGCGAACACCAACGAGAGCAAGATAGCTGGTGGAAACCGGCACGATGAGTTCTTGGGTGTAATAGAGACCGCTCTCACTTAATAAACTGGCCGAGGGTGAATAATCCAGGATGACAAAATCATAATCATCTACGTCTTTTAACCTTTCGATCAAGATTTGCCGGGGATCAGTTTTACTATTCATGCGCCAAAGACTGCCCTCAGCTTGCAAGAGGTTCCGGTCACCAGCGATCAGGTCTAAGTTCTTACGGACTGGGGTAATGCATGCTGATAAACTCGCTTCGCCCAAAATAAGGTGAGCCAGGGTATGGGGTGGTTGAACACCAAGATAGGTAGCAAGATTACTTTGAGCATCCAAATCAATACAAAGCACCCGCTCCCCTCGCAAGGCTAAGCCAGCTGCCAGGTTGACAACCGTGGTCGTCTTACCGGTACCACCTTTGTAGTTCAACACACCTAGAATTCTACTCATCTATCTTTATCTCTAATCAACATCTAGAAGAATCTACCGTTTATAAAATGGGCGTCATTAAAAAATTGTCCGTGAGTTGGAAATTAATCCCGACTATGGCTTAATGCAGAGAGCCATTTGATGATCGTTTAAATAAATTTGGTAACGTTGGCCATTAAATCATCATCTTCAAAGGGTTTTGTCATATACTCGTCAGCGCCCTGTTTCAAACCCCAGAAACGATCGCTATCCTGGCTTTTGCTGGAGATCAGAATCACAGGGATATCTTTTGTTTCTGGCGCTGTCTTGATTTGACGACAGACCTGGAAACCATTTTTCTTGGGCAAAATGATGTCAAGCAGCACCAAATCCGGGCGTTCACTGGATACCTTTTCTAATGCTTCTTCACCATCTGAAGCGGTGATAATGCGATAGTCTTTTTCCAATAAGGGTGTAGATAGTAAACGCAAGTCCGTGGGGCTATCATCCACTACCAGAATTGTTTTAATTGCCATTTTTGCTCCTATAATTTCAATGATTTCTGAAACCGCTGTTTCTCTACCTTTGATGTGTTATCAGTTAAAAACAACTCGCCTTTGCTAAATAAAAGCGCATCATTTTCATACTGGTAATTCAATTCCAGAATATAATATGCAGCTTTTTTGAAAACATATCTACCATCGATATAAAACTCTTTTTTTAAGCCGCATTTGATTGCCTTACTACTTCTTTTTCACCTGTGCCCGGACTCAGGGTATATTTTTTCACAGTTTGCACGAGCAAATCAGAATCAAAGGGCTTGGTGATATATTCCGTAGAACCAGCCACCCGTCCACGAACTTTATCGAAAAAGCCATCATTTCCAGATAACATCACTACGGGAATGTGTTCGGTTTTTTGATTTTCTTTGATCGTTTGACAGAGTTGGTAACCGTCCATGCGGGGCATGGTGATATCAAGCAAAATTAGATCTGGAGTCTTTTCACTGATGATGGCTAATGCCTCAAGTCCATCCTCAGCCAAGAGCACCTGGTAGCCTTGTTTTTCCAGGGTGATCGAAACCAGTTTGCGAATCGTAGGGCTGTCATCTACCGCTAATATTACGCCTGGACGACTGCCTTTGCTTGAGCCCTCACCAGATATTTTTGCCTTTTTTAATGCAATCTTTTTTGCAAGTTCGTTTACTTGCTCAACTAAGTTCTTGTTGTCAGGAAGAATTCTTACTGCTGCCTGCAAATACTTAATCCCCTCACGCCAGTGTTTTAAATTTAGATATGCAAGACCCAAGTTAAAATTAGTTTCAAAATCGCGATCATCGTTTGATTGATCTTTTAAACGATCAACAGCCTGTCGCACAATTTTATGGTCAACCTGTGAATTATCAAGCAATGCATCCAAATTTTTCAGCGTCAAAATCGCGCTGCA
>JBDLJO010000119.1:0-7183 GCA_039714275.1 Chloroflexota bacterium
GCCCCAGGCGATTTTGACTGGGTAGGAGTGAGTGGGTGTGGGTGGGGTGGAGTGCTGGGTAGGACTGATCGGCTGACATCACGTCTGAATACATCCCACTACAAGCAGGGGTGTGCTGTTTTCCTCAGATTTCGTTTCAACTTAGACACAATTTAATCGCAAGAGCCGATTTTGATTCCCTTGCGATATTACATCGTCTGGACTGTCTGAACATCGCACATTGTTATTCATACACTCACACACACACACACACAAACACAAACACACTCGTATGGTGAAGGCTCATCTGTATCATGTACTGCATTACCCACTACCCCCTAGGGGTTGTAACCTTCACGTCATCATCATCATGTACCTGTTCACAATGCTTTTGTTTGTCACCTCAAAAAAAACCCAACCTTTTCTACAGCACGAAGTAGGACACGAAGCGCTCGGTACTCTCTCCCCCCTTCGTTCACCTTCGTCCATGCAGAAGTAATGGGGGGGGGGACGCCATATCAAAGGAACCTCTATCACCAAGAACCACTGGCTTGGAGCTATTTGTCGCTCACGAATCCAGACACCAATTGCACCATATGGCCCCATGACGTCAAAATCAACGGCCCATGTGACGTGTTGGAAAATCTGGAAATTTATTTCAGGGCGTTTTACCCTAACCACCATGATCAAGATATTGCCCCGCAGCTGTCGCGCGCGTTGTCGACTGTTGAAACCAATTTCACGACAGTCTCGACTCAATGCCTACTCGTCCATTCTTACACGCGATTGACTTAAACACACACGCTCGCACACACGCGCGCAACTAAAATCTGTTTGTCCCACTAGACAAAACAACAAAAAGGCTTCCCTATTCTACACGCTGAGAGGAGATGACACGAGACGCCAACCCACATCGCGGGGGGGGGTGTGGGCTTGAAACACACTGTCGATGCATTGGGCTGTGGGGGAATTGTTTACGGCTGGGCTGGTGCGGTTGCGTGCGCAGCAATGGAGATGCGTGCTGAGTTGCCGCGCCGAGCACGCGTGCATTCTGACGCTGCGGAGAAGGGGGGGCAGGGGCAGAAGGCGCGTGGGTAGCATTACGCACAGCGTCCATGACGTAACTAACGGGGGGGCCGTCGTAAAGTGACGCAGTCTTTCACCATCACATGTCACGGCATCATGAGACACACAAAACGCAAAAGCAAAAGCAGACGAACAGCATCAAGGGAGCAATGAGATTGCAAAACAAAATTGAAAGCTGAGAGAGAGATAGCTTGGGGGGCTTACAAGGTGTTACATTGCATAGAGAAGAGTTCGCAGACGATTTTAACACGGTTTCCCCTATAAATAGTGGGCCGGTTTTTGCTTGCAAAGTACTTGGAACTTTGGGAAAATGTGCCATGGCTTCACAGACGGCGGAATCGCTTCTAATTTTTGGAAAACTGTTCTTAACAAAAACTTTTCAGCTGTTTCAATTTCGAAAATGCTTACATATAGCCTTTTCAGTAGTCTTAATTTCGATTCTTCTTCTGAACATACTGTATTTTGTTGTTGGAATTTTAAAGTTTCCCATTTTCCCCTGCCAAAACCATTTCAAGTGCGAAAATTCCGATTTTGATGCGGCTTTTTCCAATTGTCCTTTTAATCGCACATTTCTGGAAACTAACTGCTTTCACTACTACCAACACTTGAACAATCAACAGAGGGAAATTTTGCGGTTTGTCCTAAAGGATTCCGGAAAGAATGGAAGCTTTCTCTGTTACTTTGCTTCGAAATTCAAAGATGCTGAATTGATGCCAGTTTTGCATGTGCATGAGGAAAAACATGATCGTTTCCAACCACGCCAAAGAGGAAATGATGACGAATTCGCAACCACCGAAACGTACACAGACCCAGTCGGAAATCGAATCGTCATTTTTCCCGGACAAAGCAAAGCTCGAGTCGCAGAGACTCCCCCTGACGTCAGAGCAGAAGCAGAGAATCTGGGAAACTTGGAGTGAAAAACCCGTCAACGCTGAAGTGTTTGCGGGGGAGTTTGTGCGAGAATGGCCAAATTTCGACCGGAAAGCTGTTTCTGATTACGTCTCAGCACTTCCGACTTACTTGGCTTTCCTGGAGCGTCATCATACACCAAAATCCATTCCAAGCGCATTCTTTCAGGTTGAAATGCGGAGAGGTTCACTGTTTCAGCTGGATTCTCTTCACGTTGCACATGGTTTCTTAGGACCAAAGTTCGTCCTTGGTGCAGTTGATACCTTTTCCAGAGCCACATTTTTGGAACCAGTTGCACGACTCACTAGTCAGGCTGTGAGTCGAGCGTTTGAGCGAATTTTGCGCAGAATTGATTTTAAAGTTTCCGCAGTTTTGACTGACAGAGGTGCGTTGTCATGACATTGAGACGTTTTAGGGGAACAAAAAACAAAAATCTCTTCTACCATGCCATGTCATTAGGGTCGGAATTCATTAGTTGGCCTTTCACCGGTCTTCTCAGCGACTGGGACATTGATCACAAACTGACCAGTGCAACATGGAAAAATAAAGCATTTTTAATTGAAAATCGCTGGAGATTTGTTCGAAGACTGTTGGGAAAATTCAAAAAGTTGAAAAATACAGCACATGTGACCCATTTGCTTCCCGCAATCGAACGGACCATAAACGAGACGCCAACTCGACCAACTGGACTTCCACCCGCTTTGACACGGAATTCACACGCTCCAGACATTTTGGCACGGTTGAAGCGACAGAGAGGCAAAATGTTTGCGTACTTGCCTCCTATGTTTTCCCTTCCTAAATTGGCCAGAGGGGATCGTATTCTGATGGAAAAATGGGAGAGGGGAAAATTCGAAAAAACATCAGATCCGGTTTTACAACCTGGAATTTTCACCATTGCCGAAGTCCACAAACGTGAACCTCAACCTAGGTACAGCCTAATTGACGACAGCTATAAAAGACCACTATTTGGGACCTGGCCAGCCAAACTTCTTCACCGATTTGAAGACGAGCCCCAACAGTTTGAACGGGAAGAAAAGTTAACTGAAGCCGAAAAATCACCCAAAACCCGTCGCCCACTCACGAGATCTCAAATTAGGAAAAACTAGATACATAGATACACGGATATAGGTGAAATATGGCTTCTCTTTTGGATACGGAATTCACGCAAATCGTTTCAAGTGCCACTGCAAGACGTTTGCAACAGCCCGCTGGACGAAACAGTGTTGCATATGAATTTGTCCCCAAATTTCCAATAAATTTGGGGCAAAATGAGAAGTGGAAAGTTGCACTTTGCGATCTTCAGCTGTACCTTGGTAATGTTCTTGTGAAACTTCCCGATGGACGTGTGGAAACTCTGTTTTATGATGGAAGGGTGTATAGGCAGAAACCCTTTAAAAATCTGAGAGTGGGTTCAATTGGATTTTTTGCTTCACCGAAATTTTCTGAAGTTATTCCAAACGATTTTCTCAAATCAATTGCTGTTCGAAGTGGGGTAAGGACCGTAATTGAAACTTTGGAACATTTTGACTTGGCTATTTCAAAACCTTTGGCCTTTCGACTGGGCTTTCTTACTGCATCTGACCCAGCCCCTGAACAATCGGATCCCAACATGCTCTTTTTTGCTCGAAATCAAAAACATACAGCACAATTTTTACCAAGTTTACCCCCCTTGAAATTGCGTCTCGATTGCAATCACATAACCCCATCTACGTGGAATGACCATGGATTGTCAAGGACCCTACATCACATCTTTCTCCCTCATACGGGAGAGTTTCTGCGATATGGCGCATGGCAGTCAGTTTCAACTAGTGGATACTGGAAATTGCCCAGCGCTACAAAGCCGATTTTTAAGCGTGTTGATCAAATTTTGTTGCCAAAAATTCAGTTATTTTTACGAAATGCTGATGACGGCAGCGATGTGGAATTTTCGTCAACACGTCACGATTTTGTAGCGCTACTCCACTATAAAAGGGATCTGACATGGGAGCGATTCTTTTGAACGTTTTGTAACGTTTGTGGGAATATGGCTGGAGGAATACAGGGATTATTTTCGAGTGCGTCTCAACCCCAACCACTTACCGTAGGCAGAATAAACAAGGAGGACATTCCAGTCGCTGGAGAGAGCCAGGAAGAGATTTTACCCGCGACACGCGTTGCGCGTAAAATTGCCCAACGTATACGTCGTGCTGGTATAGGAGTCGGGGTTGGGTTAATTAAGAGGAGGCAACAGACAAAGGATCGAAAAGGGGTTACATCCGTCAGACAACGCAATCGTCCAGCAACGCAGCAAAAGTCCCCCCCTAAAAAGAAGACAACGAAGAAGACAGTTCCACTAACAAGAACAAAGAGGAGGTTAGCTGTCAAGAAAAATAACAACAACAACAACAACAACAACAAGAAGAAGACAACAAAGAAGCGTTAAAATGGCTCAAACAGACGGTCTGCTCACCAGGCCTCAAACGGAAATGTGAGTGAGGGGGCGGGGAAAAATCTGTCGTTGAAATTTGAATTTTGTTCTGCTGTTTTAGAGCAACTGAACCAGTTGTGGGATGTCGTGAAATTTTGGTGGAACCCACGCAAAGGTGCGATTTTATTTTCTAAATTTAAATTTTTTTTTTAATTTTTTTGAATTTTAATTTAATTTTTTCACTTTTAGTGGGGATAATGCTCCATCAAATATCTTGTTCCATTTATCGCCCAATAATAACATGTTTCTCAGTTTGAACATGCGTCTTCGTCTAACCTATGTTATTCAGCCTGAAGGTGGAGTGGCTTTTCAGCCTTTTTTTAAATTAATTTTAAAAATTAAAAAAAAATCTCTCTCTCTAGTACCACCAGCCCCAGCTGGACCACCACCAGTATCAGGACCATCAGCAGCAGCAGAGCTAGCACCAGATGTAGTCGCTCCAGTTAACTTTTTTGGAGCGGCTGCATTTAATTCCGTTTCCATGAAAATTAACGGAGTGGAAGTTCAAAAACGAAATGGCAATCCTTATCTTTCATATCTTGGTTTGTGGGATTAATTGGAATTTTTTTAAAAAAATTAAATCGCATTTTCAAAAATTCCATGATTTTCAGAAGCATTACTTTCCTTTGACGAGAATTTTCGAAACAATGTCCTCAAGAAAACCGCATGCTGGTATGCAGATACACCTGGATACTTTGAGGACAGGACACCAACAACAAACAGAGGCTTTGATGATCGAAGAACTTTACATTCTGCATCTCAGAAAAATGAAATTTTGGTAGGATTTTTTAATTTAGGTTAAATTTTAAATTTAAATCCTAAATTTAAATTTCCTTTGACAGTGGGATTTGCCTCTGGAGATGGGTTGGGCTGACGCGTTACTGCCACCCGGGCTGAGCGTCGATATCGCGCTCGAGAATAGCCCCAATACTGTTCGACTAGTGACAGATAAGGACGAAAAAAGTTTTAGCGTGAAATTTTTTCGAACTCAGCTTCTTGTCACATATTTTTCCCTTCGAGAAGATGTGGCAAAACAGAATTTGCAGAAACCAGTCCAGCTGTTTCCATTTTTTCGGTAAAAAAGTTTAGTTTAAAAAATTAAAAATTTTTTAAAATAGTTTAAAAAAGTTTTTTCTTTTTTTTAGCAATGTTCTTTTTGGGCCAAATCAAATTTTGAAAGGTGCAAGCAGTTATTCAACAACTCTGTCTGTGGGCGCTCGCAAACCGCTTGCTCTGATTGCATTTCTAACCGACAGTACAGCGCCAACGCTGTTTTCAAAAAATATTTTTAATTTTCAACATTTTAATGCAAAAAGGTTCTACGTCTTGATCGATGGTGTTCAGTACCCTTCGGTTTGTGACTTTTTTCCAAATTTTTTGACTGAAGTCCTTGCGACGACTGAAACTTGCGATTAATGACATCTTTTTAGCCGGGCTTAGACACTATGCGTTGGGAAGGGGTCAGTCAAGAAGAAACAACGGATGCCCTAACTTTGTACCAAAGACTGATGGAATTTTGTGGGCACGGCACATCGGGTTTCAGTGGCATAACTTGGGAGATGTTCACGTCAGGATTTTCAGTTTTTCTCGTAAAATTGTCTCCGAGCAAGATGACAAAACAGACCATTGTTCCGCCCGAGTTTGTGGGGACAATGTCGGTGCACTTTGAATTTGCGAAACCCCTACCATCAAATGTTGACCTTCGGATCATGGGGACATTTTCAGACGTATGTGAGACTTGAGAAGTTCAGATTCAGATTCAGATTTTGACAGATAAATCTGAATCAAACATTTTTTAGGCAGCATCAATCGGTCCCAAAGGTGTCATTACAAGTTTCATTCCGGGCCACTTTGGATGAGGGTGGGCGTCGAGATTTCTAGTATATAAGGGTCGAGCATCATCATCATCATGAAGATACATTGTGATACATGATGGAAAGCAGTTTCCCCCAGTTTTTTGGTGTTTTCCAACAGTTAGAATACTCACCTTTTCCTGAAGCGCATATTGCGATTTTACACCAAGAGACTGACACCATCTCCCCGAATTTAACTCAAGGCTGCGTTCAAATACCTTGTGAACACTACGTTTTAGTTGCACTTACACCAAGTGGTGCAGCATTTTACATTGATCCATATCAGGAAGAAGAAGTACAGTTCAGAGGGGACTGTGAGAAACGTATACGTTTCGCTCTCCGACAGCAAGGGCCACTGTTCACGTTGTCTGGGGTTAACAAAATTCTGTTGAAAAGAGGCTTTGATAGTTTATTCTACGTCAGTCTGTTTCTACTCTGTTTGCTGAAGTTTTGGTCACACACTCCACCTTCCAGACAACTCCAGCTGATCTTAGGACAGTTTAGAGGAGTTTTAGGGACATTGGGATTTTCAGGTCAAGAACGAAGAGTTAACCTCAGGAGAGGGTTAATGGACTCAAAAACTTGGCAATGGCAACTTTTCCAACAAGCCTTCAAAATGACGGAGCAACTTCGTCAGCATCGTCACGACTGTTCGCGCGCGACCCACTTGTCGCAAGCGCAACACTGGCCCAAATCCCTCTGTCTCAAATGAAACTTCAGACGGGCACACTTCATGTTATCGCGGGGAAAAGTGCCTCTGGAAAAACGTCTCTTGCTCGAGAGATTTTGGTTAATTTTCCAAGAATTTATGGACGTGAAATTGGCAAGCTGATCATTGTCTACAGCAGGTGAGTTGAGTGACGTGGAGAAAGTAGGTAAGGAAAGTTAA
>JBDLJO010000120.1:0-7114 GCA_039714275.1 Chloroflexota bacterium
TTCGCTTTTCCGCAAACGCGCTACCAAGGTCTCGGTGCCAAAATTCTCATAAGCCATTTCACAGATTTGGTAACAAAGATCATCAGGCAAGAAAGTGACGATCGCATCAGCTTGCGCGCCGCCCAGGGACTGCAGCGTTTCCAAATTTAATTCGTCAACCAAATGACAATCAATATCATCAGCATCAAGTGTTTCGATTTCTTCTTTATTGGTGCAGGCCAATTTGACTTGCCAATCATGGCTCTGCAATTGGCGAGCCAACGCAACCGACTGCGCTTTTAATCCCAGGATGATGGCATCCTGAACCCCATCAAATGCACCCGGCGTTGCGCGAAGATGGGACTCACCAACCCGATTGATCACCCATTTAAAAAGGGGTGGACCAATAATCTGGTTGATCACAATCACCGCAATGATAATGGTTGCGAAAGCATCTCCCCAGGCCGGGAACTCCACCGCGACTTCTTTAGCCAGCCCCAAACCAACCCCAGCCTGGGTGACATAGGCCATCCAACCCAGTCGATTAAACTGCATGGGATCTTTGGCTATTAATCCACCGCCAAACGATCCGATAAAAATACCGATTAAGCGGATCAGGAAAAGTGCCAGGGCAATTGGCCAGGTTTTCAACAAAATTTCTAACGACAAAGAAGCGCCGGTGAGGGTAAAGAAAAGAATATAGATTGCCGGTCCTACCTGATTTAAAATGCGGGAGAAATCATCTCGGTAATCACTAAAGCTGGATACCAAGAACCCGCCAATCATACAAATTAACAGTGGTTCAATCAGCACTTCAAATGGAAACTGCTGGTGCGTTGTTTCCCTGATCCAGCCGGAAAATAAGAACATCCCGTATCCCAACATTAAAACGATGATTGTTTTCAAATATGGATGGAGATTCCCTGCCAGGACAAAAAGCACTGCCCGGTAGAGCAGGTAGCCAATGCCAATCGAGACGATCAATTCAAAGGCCAGTAAGCCAATAAAGCCCAAATTGAAGGGAATGCCCTCCAGGAACGCATCAGCCATAGATGAATTAATACCAAAAAGAATGATCACCACGACATCCATGATCACCGTAACGCCCAGAGCTGTGCGGGTAAATGGTCCTTTGGCCCGCAGTTCGTTTACGATGGCAATCGCTGATGAGGGAGATCGGGCTACTAAAATGGATCCTCCAAGAATCGCAACTGCGATACGCTCCGTCATGGACATCGCCCTCATAAAGGGGATATAGTCTGCCAAAAACATAAAAGCCAGGGTTCCCAATATCGATGTAGAAAGAACCAGCCCCGCTGTTACCCAGGAGATACTTTTAATGCGATCCCGCAGTTCCTTGAAATACAGCTCATTGCCAGCAGCAAAGGCAATCACCGCCAGGGCAATTTCATCAATAAACCGTAAATTTGCCACGGCTTCAGTTGTAATAAGGTTTAGAAGGTATGGGCCGGCGATAACGCCGGTAAACAAAAACCCACTGATCAGCGGCAGTTTGGCCTGGTTAAAATATTGTCCCACTTGCTTGGAAGCCAGCGCAATAATGATAAAACCAGCTCCATAAATAACGATAAGTGATGAATTTTCCATGTATTATTCCGTTGAATCAGCTTGATAAGAATACAGCGTACCCGGTGATGCTGCTGGCATTATGCAAAAGTGCGTCTAACATAATTCGGTTAACAGCTCACGATAAAGTTGATAGCTCTCAAAAGGAAGATATTCCCGTACCCTGCCGTCCAGCAGGGGCACAAAGCCCCCTTGAGATAAGAGCGGCGGCAGGACCCGCAGCAGCTCAGCCCGCATAGATTGGGGATCGCGCAGCAGTATGTCCAAATCAATCCCTGCGATCAGCCGCAAATCGGAGCCAAATTGACGGCGGATATCGAGGTAGTCCATCGCCGTTGAATCGGTCTCGCAAGCCCAGAGACAGTTGAAGCCATACTCGACCGCCGCGGACAGCAGGATACGGGCATTGGCATAGGTGCGCAAGATCGTGGTTTCGACACCCATGTCTGGCAGCAATGCCAGCAAAGGTTGATAACTCTTCAGCACGTAGTCTTCATACATCTTTGGGGAAATCAGGGGCCTTTCATTGCTGCTGATCGGTTCACTAAAGATGACTGCATCGACAGACACATCTCGTAATACTCGGGCAGTCATCTGAGCCGCAAATTCCCCTTGAAAGGTCATGAAAGCCCACACAAATTCCGGCGCCTCGATCAGCAGTTCCATGACATCAGAGAAGCGTGCCCAACCATCAATGCCCATTGATAAGAACAATCCCCGATGAACACGCAGCATCAGCACGTGATCGCGTTGGCGCCAGGCATCCACCTGGGCAGCCCAATCTGAAGGCCAGCGCGCAGGATCGTCAGGGTCAAAGTGATGCTTCAAACGCTCTAATTGTGCCGTGGTCGTCGGCCAATCTTTCAACGCCGGGTAAGGATCAAGATCGAGGTAAATTTCTTCACGCTGGTCGTATTTAAAGCGCTGCTCAAGGTCGGATTTTGTCTTGATTCCCGGTTGATTCCAGCCCTCAAACACCTGATCCCGAATGCCTTCCATAAACAAGGGAACCCGGTCAGGTTTTTCATATCTCATCGTACTTAAGAAACGCTGACGGCTGTTCATATCCGTGACCCTGTCCTCATCCTCTCAACATTAATTTCGAATTTTCAACACAGGTATACGGTCCCAATAAAGTGAGACGGTCGTTCAATTCAAGTTGGGTGTCACCATTGGGAACCACCAGCTGGCCAGCTTTGCGCACAGCCAGGATCATCAGTCCCTCGGGGAAATCCAGATCTCGCAGGGGGCGGTCCAGGAATTTGGCGTTGCGCACAGCAACTTCGCAAACATCCTTATCATCATCGATGCGGGTCAGCAGCTCGTAGGCCGATGGGTTGCGGGTCAATAAGGCCAGCAGCATGGCCTGATCGGTGGCCGGGTTCATTGGCGTGACACCCAGTTTCTCGAAACGAGGAATCTCTCCGGGCTCATTGACCCGGGATACAACATGCTCAATGCCGTAGGTCGAACGCACAAATTCGCAAACCTTATAATTTTCTTCCACATCGCTGACCAGGCAAACCAGCCGCTTGGCCTGATTGAGATAGGGTTCTGCAGCCGGATCGTAGGATGTGGTTTTTGCCTGGACGGCTTCAAACCCATTCCGATGAGCGCGAGCAATTCGGTCATCCCGGGGATCGATAACCACAACACGGTCGTTATGCCCGCTCAACTGTCGGGCAACCTGGATGCCCAAAACCCCGGCACCGATAACAATGATAGGGCGCTGTTCTTCCCGTTCAACCTCAGGAGCAGTGCGCACAAAGATCAACGGTGCCAACATCACTGTAATTACCGCCACCAAGATGATGGCCGCATTGACCGGTTCTGTGATCACGCCCAAACGAAGGCCGATAGCCGAGGCAGCAATGATCAACGATAGACGCGCTGAAATTAAGGCGCCGGCACTCAGAGTCTGGCGCCAGGAAAAATTCAAGCGGAAGATCAACGATGGCAGCATCTTGACCGCGATCGCGGCGACCAATAAAATTGGGAATAAGAGCAGGGCTTGTGAGGACGCCAACAGGGCAGTGAGGTTAAAATCCACGCCCACCATGATGAAAAAGATGGGGATAAAAAACCCAAAACCAAATGATTCTAACTGATGGTGGGTCTCAGCATCTTCGGGGGTACTCAACAAGGAGACGATGGCCCCCGCTAAAAATGCTCCCAGAATCAGCTCTGTGCCCAAGAATTCAGCCAGGCCGACGAATATCAACATCATGGTGAAAGCCGCGCGAATCTTGATCTGCGCGGTGGCATGACTGAGTTCATCCATCACCCGACGAACGCCCGGGATGCGGTTGAAAAAGATCATCCCAAAATGGTACATCAGGAAAAATGCTACAAAGAGAACGCCGATCAACAAAATATCCATTGTCAAGCCGTAAGAAATGGTAGTGACCACCACCGTGATCAGCAGCATGGTGACGAAATCAGCCACCAGAGCGGCAACCATGATCGTTTGACCGTAGCGCCCACTGCTCAGGCCGCGTTCCTTTAATACCGGAACCACCACACCCAGCGAGGTTGTCGAGAGGATCAAAGCGATCATCCAGGGCGAGGATAGAAATCCCAGGCGCACTAAACCAAAACCGACCAGGGTCGATAAAGCCAGGGTCAAGACAAAACTCAAACCACCTAACTGAAGGGGGCCCCAGGGTTCTTTCCGCTGGAGGGATTCTCCTGATGAGGTAGATCTCAAACTTGAGAAATCAATTTCCATGCCAGAGAGGAACATTAAAAAGACAAAGCCTAACTCTGATAGCAAGTCCAACATGGGATCATGCTGCTGGACCCAGCCAAAACCACTCCGACCGATCAGAATACCGACCAGGATTTCACCAACCACAATAGGGAGGCGCATCTTCTTAAAGCGTGATAAGGTGATGGGTATGATAAAGGCTAAAAATACGACGATTAGTAATGGATAAAAAGATAATGATTCTTCCATAAGGTTTTTTTATTTTCTCCCAATAACAGACAGGATCAAAACTATGCTGATCTATCCCCGTACAATTTGCGGTGAACAATGCTCAAGGCCCGCACCTGGTCAACAGCATGGTAAGAAGAGCGTACTAAAGGTCCGCTCTCGATCCACTTGAAACCTATTTCTTTACCAAATGCCCCCAGGGTTTCAAATTCATCTGGCGTGTAATAGCGCTCGATGGGCAGGTGTTTGCGGCTGGGCTGCAAATACTGACCGATGGTCAGGATGTCCACATCCCAGGCACGCAACTCGCGCATCGTATCTTTGACTTCCTCGATCGATTCACCCAACCCAACCATGATGCCTGACTTGGTCAGCACTTCGGGATCGAGTTTTTTGGCATTGCGCAGGGTAGCTTCAGCCCAGGCATAATTATCCTGCGGTTGGGCCATTTTGAATAAGCGCGGCACGGTCTCAACATTATGATTGAGAATTTCCGGCCGCGCATTCATCACAATGCGCAGGGCTTCAACCCGCCCCTTGAAATCTGGAATCAATACTTCAATAGAGCAGCCTGGCAGCA
The DNA here is from genome assembly GCA_039714275.1 of Chloroflexota bacterium. Classification (GTDB taxonomy): domain Bacteria; phylum Chloroflexota; class Anaerolineae; order Anaerolineales; family UBA11858; genus JBDLJO01. Next base: position 5,082 of record JBDLJO010000120.1, read on the forward strand.
GTTCCCGAATGCGGCGAATGACCATCGCGAAAATGGGCGCTCCGCCGTCACGGCGCTCATCACGGTTAACGCTGGTGATCACGGCGTGCTTAAGGTTCATCTTCTGCACAGCCTGGGCGACTCGCTCGGGTTCTGTCCAATCGAGGGCCAGCGGCTTACCATGCATCACATCACAAAAACCACAGGTGCGGGTGCAGACATCACCCAGCATTAAAAAGGTGGCCGTACCGGCGCCCCAACACTCCCCCAAATTTGGGCAGTGGGCCTCCTCGCAGACCGTGTGCAGTTCGCTGCTGCGCATCAGCGAGCGGATTTCTTTTTGTATTTCACCCACCGGGGCGCGCACTTTCAACCAGTCCGGCCGGCGCTTGGGTGTCGTATCGATCTTTTCCGGGTTAACCCGATCTCGGGTTGGGGATACAGGCATTTAGCCTCCGTATATTGTAGACTGCGGCTTAAGGTAGGCCGCTTTGCATCTTGTTTTCCAGACAATATAAAACCCATCCATAACACCATTCATCCAAGGTGATTTCAGGGTTTTGAGATGATCATTTAAGTTAATTGTACCGCTTTTTTGGCGAGTCTGTTTTAAGGAAGAGATGAATTAATCCGTGACTTCAATCACCTTCAAGCGGATGCCATCCACCGCCGTGACCTGGACGCGGGTGCCCGGGGGAATGATGATTCCCTGATCGGATTCGGCACTCCAGAGCTCTCCACCAATGCGCACCATCCCGGAACCGTAGGCAGGAATCTGATCGGTGACCCGACCGGATCGGCCGATCATGGATTCCGGTCCAGAACGGATCGGTGTTCGCTGCGCCCGGAGGGCAAATAGCAAGGCTACTGCAAAGATGCCGCCGGTGATCAGCGAACTGGCCACAACCAAGGGCACGGAGACACGCTGAAACTGCGGTGTGGATGGCGAATTGAAGAGCACTAAAGCCCCAACGATGAGTGAGAGAATGCCCGCGGTGGTAAGCGCGCCGTGCGTGGGTGCTTTGATATCCAGTATAAAAAGCACAAAAGAGGTGGCTAAGAAAACCAGGCCAAATAAGTTGACCGGCAGGACACCGAGACCGTAAGTCGCTAATGCAAGGCAAACCACGCCCACGAATCCGGCTACCCAACCGCCAGGGTTGGAGATCTCGATCAGAATGGCCTGAACGCCGATCGAGAGTAAAATGAAAACGATATTCGGGTTGGTCAAGACGGATAAGAGCTGCTCGATCAAGGTCAGGTTTAAATACGTCACCTCGGCATTTTCGGTATTCAACACCCGCTCACCATCCGGAAGTACAACCGTCACCCCGTTTAATTGCGCCAATAGATCATCGATATCATTGGCCAGCAAATCAACTAAACCCGCTTCCCAGGCCTCTCTTGCTGTCACTGCCACGGCTGACTCAATCGTCGATTCGGCCAGCGCGACCGCCTCTTCGCCGCGCGCTTCTGCCAGGGCGCGCACCTGGGCCCGAAGTATTTCCTTGACCTTGGCGCCCATCGTTTCCCCGATATCCTCCCCTTGTGCGCCAACCGGGCTGGCGGCACCGATGGCGGTCTCGGTTGCCATTGCCGCAGCATGACCTGCCAGCGTGATCACCGTGCCAGCACTGCCCGCAACAGCACCCTGTGGGGCGACATATACCACCACCGGCACTTCAGCGTTGCGAATGGTCTCCACCATTTCGCCCATTAAATCGGTACTGCCTCCCGGTGTATTCAGCTGCAGTATCAGGAGTTCTGCACCACGCTGTTGGGCCAAATCTATGCCGCGCGATAAATACTCGGACATCGCCGGGGTAAGCGGACCATCGGCGGTCAAGACGATCACCTGCGGGTCGCTTGTTTGGGCATCAATCGGGGACGCCAAAGTAACGCTCACAAGGAGCAGGGACAAAATCAGCGTGGAAAGTTTAAACACTTTGCTCATAGTTTATTTCACAGATCGCTTGGCGGCCAGTTTAGGCCAGGTATCAGCATTGGGGGCCCGTTTACCCGCATCATGGAAAACGGCTCTGATTTGATCAGGG
>JBDLJO010000121.1:0-7109 GCA_039714275.1 Chloroflexota bacterium
GGCGTTGACATTATATAAGAATATCAGGGTGTCACCGCGTTCGATTGCCAACGCGATATGTTTTCGGAAACGCAGGTAAAGTTTCATTATGGTACTCTTCTGTTCCTTTAGCATAAAAATCATTGTGGGCTTAAGATTTCACGCGGTTAAGGGAAGATGTGGATGATTTCACCAACTGCATAACTCAACTTTTCGCAAAGCGCATACAATTCCAGACAAAGGAAATTCCTCGGCTGTCATTGGTTTGATAGGTTAATCATACCGCAATTTGAGACCATTAAATAAAAATGGGCAGGCTTTTCGCCTGCCCAACTTGACTAGCATAAGAATATGGTTAAACCGATGGAACAGCAGGGGCATGTCCCAGGTAATCGCGTAGTTTACGGCGTACCCCAGGACGGCGCAGCCGACGCAGGGCCTGAGCTTCAATTTGGCGTACGCGCTCACGTGAGACGCCTACTTTGTTGCCGACTTCCTGCAGTGTATGGCTTTTACCGTCAGGTATGCCGTATCGCAATCGTAAAATGCGAGCTTCTCGAGCTGGCAGCTCTTCCATAATTACCTCGAGCTGCTCGCGCAAAAGATGGTGTGTCGTCGTGTCGCCAGGAGAAGGTGTTTCGCTGTCCTCAATAAAGTCACCGAGTACAGCATCCCCTTCAATGGTGGTTGGCATTTCTAGGGAGAGTGGACGGCGTGCTACCTGAAACATATAGCGAACTTTGTCAGGAGAAATTTCCAATGCTTCGGCTAATTCATCCACATTGGGGTCTCGCTCAAAATCCTGTTTAAGTTTGTGCTGTGTGCGAAATAGACGTGAAATCTGATCGCCCATATGGACCGGGATGCGGATCGTTCGACCTTGATCGGCTATTGCGCGGGTCACGGCTTGTCGAATCCACCAGGTTGCATAAGTGCTGAACTTATAGCCGCGGTGATAGTCAAATTTTTTCGCAGCCCGCATTAACCCGATGTTGCCTTCTTGGATCAGGTCAATAAAAGGGACACCTCGTCCCATATGTTTCTTCGCTACACTGATCACCAAGCGTGTATTGGCCTTGATAAGATGTTCAACGGCTTCCCATTCCATCTGTATGGCAAGATGAATTTCTTCCCGTTGACTGGCCAGCACTTTGCCCCCAGTCAGGGATTCTCGTGCCATCCGCCCGGCTTCAATATGTTTGGCAAGGGTTAATTCCTCGCTGCCGGTTAATAAGGGAACGTGCGCGGCATCTTTAAAATATAATCCCAGCAAATCTTTGGTATCAATGTTGGCTAAGCGGTTTTCTTCGGGCTCGATGAGCTCTTTTTCTTCTGATGATTTTGCTTCCTCAACAAATTCAGTTTCATTAACATCATCATCCTCATCTTCCTTGTAGGGAATTTGAGTATTTAGAAGTGCTGCGAAAACTTCTTCAAGCTGTTCAATATCTTGTTCTGCATCGGGGAAATGATGGAGGATATCATCATAGGTGACATATCCTTGCTTTTGCCCTAATTCAACTAACTTCCCCAGAGCAGAGAATTCTTCCTCGCCGCTTTCCAGCGTTTCGAGTAATTGATCGTCTATTATTGTTCTCATACTACTTATTTCTGTGGTGCGCTATTCCTAGGTGTAAACTTTTTATGGCGGTATACAATGCGACCTCGAGTCATATCATAAGGTGACATTTCAATCGTTACCCGATCTCCAAGCAGCACCCGAATATAATATTTTCTCATTTTGCCTGCCAGATAGGCAATAATTTCATGCCCGTTATCCAATTCAACTTTGAACTGAGTACCTGGCAAAGCCTCAACCACCATGCCGTCTATTCTGATCTTGTCGTCTATTTTTGTCATATATTTCTCTTTATTTGCTAATTTTTCCTTATTATAATTATGCTATAAATAATAATTGCTTGATCTTTCAAATTTTCACTGCTTCAAACTAAGGTTGTGTTGCATCTCTTCTTAGCCTGGGATACAATGCTATTCATAAGACAGTCTGCCCATACCTGATTGCCGCTGATTAAATGAAAAACGGCTGACGTCAATGGACGTGAACCGAGGTTGTAAGTGGCAAACAACAAGGCTTGGCTGCCATTGAACTTAGGTTTTTCGTTGCTGCAACCTCCACACTATGTAACTGTTTTTGTCCAACACACTTAAAACTGGTCCAGTGACAACCTGACGATTATACCATATATCATTGTGGCGTGAATGTCAAGAGCCAAACAATATTTTAAGAAAATTGACTAACCATTAAGGTGTGGTGACGCAGATGAATACCATGTTCAGATATGCTGTTTACTGCGCAATGCCCTAGAATCTCTATTCATTGAACTATGATGATTTCAATGAATGTGAGACCCCTAAAACCATTAAAATATACAAAATATACCCGGCGAAAAATAACTTGTTAAGAAAAATAGATTTCATGGATAAAAAATCTTTATGATTAGAAAAATCTTATGGTTAATCACCCTTGGGAGTTCAATTGCGGCGTGCAGTTTGTCAGGCCCCCCTGAGCAGCTTGATCTGCCTCCCCAAGAAACCTCGGCTGAAATGGATTTTCTGGTGGAAACGACGGAGCCACCTCCAACATTAATGCCATTCCCAACCCCATCATTAGATCATTTTGTTTCTGAAGGCGACCGCGCTTTTATTAATGGCGATTGGGATACTGCTTTGCAAACCTATTTAACCATCATCAACGATAACGCTTCCCCAGATCAACAAAGCGCAGCCTGGTTAGGATTAGGGAGAGTTTATCGCCTCTTGGGAGATCATAGCGCATCTATCCTGGCTTTGGAAGTATTGATCGATGAACATGTCAATTACTCCCATCGTCCGGCCGGGTATATTGCTCTGGCTGAAACCTACAACGACTTAGGGCAATATCAAGAATCTGCTCAGGCATATGCTGCTTACCTTGAATTACAACCGGGGGTGGTCGATAGTTATATTCAAGAAGAAAGAGCTAACGCATTATGGGCGGCAGGTGATCCGCTTGCTGCTATCGGTGCTTATCAAGCCGCGCTTGCTGCACCGCGGGTGGGAGATAAGCTTTATTTGGAAATTAAAATCGCGCGTGCCTATGCTGCGTTAGATGATTTTCCAACAGCATTGGTTGCCTACCAAGATATCTATAACCGCTCCAGCAATGACTACACCAAAGCTTCCCTTGATTTCCTGATGGGGCAGGCGTATACCGCCCTCGGGCAAATGGATCAGGCTCATACCGTTTATATGGATGCCGTTGAGAATTATCCGCTTTCATATGACAGTTACCAGGCTTTGATTCTATTAGTTGAGGCGGGGTACCCGGTCAGCGAGTTGGACCGCGGCATTGTAGATTATTTTGCCGGACAGTATAACTTGGCGGTGGCCGCTATTGATCGATATTTAAGTGCCCCAAACGAACGGACAGCGACAGCCTTTTACTATAAAGGGTTGGCCTATCGAGCTTTGGATAATCCCGAATTGGCGATTGAAGCCTGGGATCTCATCATGCAAAATTATCCAGATGATGATCGTTGGGATGATGCATGGGAACAAGCGGCTTATACACAGTGGGCATATCTCAACCAATATGATTTGGGGCAGCAAACGCTATTGGATTTTGTTGAACAGGCCCCCTGGCATTCCCGTGCAGCGGAATTTTTATTTGATGCCGGACGGGTTGCTGAACGCAACGGCAAGTTGAAGCAAGCTGCTGCGATTTGGGAACGCATAGCTCCAGAATACCCATCTAGCGATTATGTGCCCAGGGCCATTTTCCTGGCTGGAATTTCTAATTTTCGCGCGCAAGATTATGGGACTGCATTGAGCACTTTCCAGCGCTATCTAGGAACATCTGCTAAACTTGAAGATCAATCGGCGGCCTATTTCTGGATTGGAAAATCATACCGGGCGTTGGGTGACGAGGGGGCTGCACAAGCCGCATGGAATCAAGCTGCTAATACCGATCCTACGGGATATTATAGTGAGCGCGCCCGTGACATCTTGCTTGGACGTGAACCATTTACTCCCCCTGTCATGTATGATATTGGTTTCGATGCCGCTGCCGAGAAAGTTGAAGCCGAAGCCTGGATGCGGACAGCCTTTGTGATCCCTGATGAAAATGATCTCAGCGATTTGGGCCCTTTAATTGGGGATCCACGCTTGATTCGTGGTACTGAGCTATGGAACTTAGCTTTATACGAACCAGCACTGGCCGAATTTGAATCCTTACGTTCTGATATCCGTATTAGTCCCCAAGATAATTATCGGTTAGCGAATTACCTGGTGGAATTGGGTTTTTACGCACCGGCAATTTTTGCGGCGCGCGAAGTATTGAACCTTGACCAAATGGATGATGCTGGAACGATGAACGCTCCAATCTACTTCAATCATTTGCGCTTCGGCAGTTATTATCGAGATTTAATCATTCCCATTGCCCAAGCTAACGATTTTAATCCCCTTTTTGTATTCAGTGTTGTGCGCCAAGAAAGTTTGTTTTCTGGATTGGCTCGTTCTTCTGCTGGCGCCAGCGGGTTGATGCAAGTGATTCCCAGTACCGGAGCAAGCATTGCTGAACAATTAGGATGGCCGCCGAATTATTCAGCCAGTGATCTGTACCGCCCCATTGTCAGCGTTACTTTTGGCGTTGATTACCTAGATACCCAGCGGAATTATTTCGAAGGTGATCTTTATGCAACGTTAGCGGCTTATAATGGTGGTCCAGGAAACGCCGCAGTTTGGAAAAACCTGGCTGGCAATGACCCTGATCTATTTCTGGAAATTATTCGTTTTAAGGAAACGCGCAATTACATTCGTGGCGTTTTTGAAAATTTCGCTATTTATCGGCTTTTGTACGATCGTACGCCTTAATGTAAATCTTCGGCGTTTTCTTTAAAGTGACGGATTTGGGTTGAAGATCATTTCCCTATTTTTGTGTTGTAATTTCATTCATCGATTGCTGTCATGTTGTCCCGTTTATTTCGTAACCATGCTATGATATGCATGGTGTATTTATTGAAATAGGGACCTGACAGCTGAAACAGCATCTCAAGCAGATCATTTTTATGTCCGCTAAAAATATTCTCCTTACCATATCCAACCTGCAGCTAAGAAAACTGATTGAGCATGATATTTTGCACTCTGCAGATTATACAGCGGTGTTTGTTCAAGACATTGCCGATGCTGCAGCGTATTCGCTGCTGGATACTGTGGATTTGGCCATTTTAGAAATTGATCCGCAAGATGAAAATGCTTTTGGATTTATCCATGATTTATCGGTAACAGCCCCATCTATATCCATTATTTTAATTATCCCCCCAGAAAATGTTGAACTTTGCAGAGATGCATTCCGTTTAGGGGTGTTTGATTGTCTAGTGTCCACTTCAAAGCCGGATGATATCTTGAAGGCGATTGAAAGGGGTTGTCAGCGCCGGGAAAAATTAAAGGATTGGGCTAAACGACAATCGCGTAAAGACACAGACAAACTGCGCCGTAGGGTTGATATATTAGAAACATTGGCGCGATTGGGACGTTTGGTAACGGCATCTTTGAATTTGGATGATGTGCTTAAATCTGTTGTGGATGCAGCGGTAGAACTTACAGATGCAGAAGAAGGTAGTTTGCTGATCTTAGACGAAAAAAGCGGCGAGCTTATTATGCGTGCCGCGCGTAATTTTCAGGATGATTTTGTAAAAACATTCCGTTTGAAAGCAGACGATTCTCTAGCTGGAGAAGTGATTCGTACTGGAAAGCCGGTTCTCATTACCAAGGATACACCTGAGAAAATCAAGACTGCATATTTGGTAAAGACTTTGATTTATGTTCCCTTGAAGGCTTTTGGTCGTGTAGTTGGCGTGCTTGGGGTAGATAATCGTGAGAGCACGCGTCCTTTTGACCAGGTGCATCTAGCCATGGTTTCAGCATTAGGCGAGTTTGCTGCTATTGCTGTTGAGAATGCGCGATTGTTTTCGAACACTGCGGTTGAGCGTGAGAAATTAGAGACCATTCTTTCAAATATTGAAGATGGGGTTGTTGTTATCAATGAAGATAAAAAAGTGCTTATTGCTAATCGAGCTGCTCGTAAAATTTTTAGTTTAGATAACCAACGGATAAGCACCCGTCCGATTGATGAAATTTTCCACCATGAGCAGTTTTTAAATTTTTTGAATAATGGGCAGCAAGGATATCCCTATCGACATGAAATTGAGATTGATGAGCAGTGTGTTGTCAGCGCATCAATGACTTCAATACCAGGGGTTGGATTTGCAGTGACCATGCACGATATTACTTATTTCAAAGAACTAGATCGTATCAAAGGTGAATTTGTACAAACCGTTTCTCATGATTTGCGTTCTCCACTAACCGCTATCCTGGGTTATGTAGAACTACTCAATCGTGTCGGACCTGTCAATGAGCGTCAACAGGGATTTATCGACCGTGTTCAGGTGAGCATACACAGTATTACCAGTTTAATTAATGATTTGTTGGACTTAGGCCGCATTGAGTCTGGATTGGATGAGCGCAAGGAATTAACATCACTTTTTGATATTGTGCAATATACGATTAACAGTTATCAAAAAACCATTGATGAGAAAGATCTGATATTAGAGGTTGAAGCTGATGATTCCTTGCCCGAAATATACGGAGATATCGAACGTTTGCGACAAGCAGCCGATAATTTATTCAGCAATGCCATCAGCTATACGCCGGGGGGAGGGAAAATTGATCTTCAAATATATACGGAGAATGAGCAGATTGTCATGGAGATTCGAGATTCTGGTATCGGAATTTCTGCGGAAGATCGTCCCCATATTTTTGAAAAATTTTATCGTGGAAAAAATGTTCCCGACAAGGCTCCTGGCAGCGGTTTAGGATTATCGATCGTCAAATCAATCATCGAGAATCATCAAGGGCGTATTTGGGTGGAATCTAATGAAGGAGAAGGGGCAATGTTCACGGTTGTACTGCCGGTAGGGGAAAAAGAAACTTAGCGACTAGTGTTTTCTGCTTTAAATGATCAAGTCCCCATTGGGTGGTGAGGAAAACCAATGGGGACTTTGCCAAAGGAGGAAACAGCAATTAATGAAGAATGCTATCTTCATTCTGGTAAAAATATAACAAAAAAAAGG
>JBDLJO010000122.1:0-7094 GCA_039714275.1 Chloroflexota bacterium
TTTCCTGAAGGGCGAGCATATATGTTCGCAAATGTGTTGAAGATCCACCAATACGGTCAAGCCGGTCATTTAGTGCCATTGGATCGCCTATCAGATGAACTTTGGGCAATCGTGCAAAAATACTTTGGGTAATATTTTGTTCCAACTAAACCATCATGAAGCAGGCTCGGCTTGCTCCTTGGGGTGAGCAGCGCGATCAATGCACTTGAAGAGTTCGGCGCAAAAACGCAGAGGCGGGTTTATAATTCGATTAACCATTATTCAAAAATAGCAGAACGCTTGATAATCTAGTAGAAGGAAACTTTATTATGGCTGATCTATTTTCAACAGAAATCATCATCAAACTAAGTATAGCTGCACTGTTGGGGGGCATGCTTGGTTTAGAAAGAGAAATTCACGGCAGACCAGCGGGGCTTCGCACCCACTTGCTTGTCAGTCTCGGCGCGGCGGCGTTCATGATATTGTCACCCGTTGTGGCGAGCATGAACAAAAATCTGATTGGAGATCCGGGCCGAATTGCAGCCCAAATCGTTACAGGAATTGGTTTTCTTGGGGCGGGTGCAATCGTAAAAGAAGGGGTCTCGATCCGAGGACTAACCACGGCAGCATGTCTATGGGTTGCAGCGGCTATTGGCATGATGACAGGAGCAGGTTTTACCTTGAGTGCTATAACGATCACCATCATTGCAATTATTGCGTTGGTGCTGCTGCCCCGTATAGAGTTGATCTTGAAAAAACACTCTTATCGAATCCTGGAAGTTACCACGCCGCTTGATGTGGATGTTGATGCAATCCTCACGGCAGTAAAAGAGCAAAAAATCATTGTACAACGTTATGATATGGATCGAGATTATGAAGGCGGCACCCTCAAGACAACGTTATTAATCCGTCTGTTTTACAGAGATATTACTGATAAGCACGCTCAAGACGTAATAAAAGCCATTGAAAGTCTCAATATATCACCAAAGCGAATCATTTGGCGTCCCCGGTGAAAAAGCAAGACGAGATGTTGGAAAAAATCTACCAGCACTACTCGCACGAAGTCTGGGTTTTGCTGAGCAACAAGCGGCAAGGCGACTCAATCACCCTTAGGTGCCAAAAAGATGCGTAGGAGAAAATCATGGTAAAGACCATAGATGGGGAAACAAGAAACGATGCAACCTAATCAAGGTGAGTAAATGCCTAAAAATCTCCAGAACCCAACCAACAGGCGCAATCTTTCTAAAGGGGAAGAGAGCGATCAAGAAGCCGGTTTCGAAATCTTAGATGATTTTGAACGCTTCCACCAAAAGAACGAAATGTTTCGGCGTTCGCAATGGGACGCGCGCGTGCGCAGCGAGAAAACAGATCGCTTTTACAGCACCCACAGCCAACCGCTGTCCAACTGGCGCGGTACGGCGGGTTTTAAGCAACAAGATTACGCACTGCGTAATGCCGCCTGGCATATCAGCGATGTGCTCACAGATGTAAATGCGGCGGAGGGGCGCCGTGAAGGGTTCACCGATGTATTTACTCCTCAAGTGGATATCGCTGTCCAAGAAGTAGAACTTGGGACGCCCGAACAAGCCGCTGAAATGATCAAGCGCGCGGCCAAGCTTTTTGGTGCTGGCAGTGTGGGCATAACGGCCCTGGATGAGCGCTGGCAGTACGAAACCCGCTTCAGCGATATTGAGGGCGTTGAAAAAGCTCCGGAAATTTCCGAAGCGTTAGAACACGTGATTGTCGTGGCAATCCCGATGGATTATGAATTGATGAAGACTGTGCCTTCGGCATTGGGCAGCGCGGCCACAGGTTTGGGTTATTCGCATGATGCCACCCTGCTAATTACGCTGACTCAATATATTCGCGGATTAGGGTTCCAGGCGATTGGCAGCCTGAATGATACTGCTCTTTCGATACCCTATGCCATCAAAGCTGGGTTGGGGGAATTTGGTCGCAACGGGCTACTGATCACGAAGGAATTCGGACCACGAGTGCGCCTGGGTAAGGTCTTTACCAATATGCCGTTGGCACACGATAGACCCATTCAATTTGGCGTTCGGAAATTTTGTGAAATCTGCAAACGCTGTGCCCTGACCTGCCCGTCTAAAAGCATTTCCCTTGATGGGCCAAGCGCCACACCGCTCAGCCAATCCAATATCAAGGGTGCCCGAAAATGGGTGGTAGATGTGGAAAAATGCTTTGCGTTCTGGGGGGCACAGAACAGTGATTGCGCAGTTTGCATTCGCGCCTGCCCTTATAATAAAGATTATCGCCACTGGTGGCATCGAGCCGCGCGGCGGTTAGCCGGAACCAGGCTACGGAAACTGATATTGAGTCTGGATGCGTTAATGAGATACGGTGTTCGGGCACATCCAAAGCATTGGTGGCAAAGAAGTAAGTATTAACCTTGTCCATGCAACCACACCATCTGCAGCCACTAAATAAGATATAGTTAGGGTACGAGTTAAATTATTTTATTAGGCTTGATCAACCTGTACGCATATCGAAAATCCCTGTACCTTGATTCTGTTACACCTTCAGCTAATATTAAATATAGGCAAAAAAAATGGGATTAGACTTGGTTCTGGAGATTGATCATGTTCAAAATCAACGGCTACGATAAAAACACAGGCGAATGGAACGACTCCCTGGCTGGCGATTATCTCTGGTCCAGCGTCAACACCAGGGAAGCAGCCCCGGATGTGATGACCCCTTTCACCTGGTCGGCAATGCGGAACGGGTTTGCGGAAATGATGATGCTGCCGGGTTACCTGCCGGTTGGGAATATTTGTGGGCGCATCTATAACAATGCCACTGTGGGAGCAACGGCATTTAAAGTGCTTGGCAGGAAGAATTCATTTGACGGCTCCAGCAAAGAACTGTACGGAATCGACCCGAATGATATTGGTGACTGGCAGATTTCATATATCCCGGTCGGAATCCGGGATAGGGCGCTTGTGATGCGCAATGTACTGCGCATTATGTCAAAAATCAGAAAAAGCTTCAAAGAATTAGAGGTGTACCTAAATACCAATCCAGGCTGGTGCGAAACACAACTCCACGACCTGCCGAATCTCGAGAAAGGAGAACTGATCCGCTGGTCAGATGAGGTGGTCCTACCTTATATGATCAAGACCTTTTGGGCGATGGTCAGCCCGGCGATGATGATGGCAGACGTCATCAGCAAACTGCGCGTCGAATTAGAGCAGGTCGCCAGCCCGGAAGACGCGATCGCGCTGCTGTCCAATGTCAGCGGTGAGCATGAGATCCTGGCGAGCCTGGGCATCGTGGCCGGGTTGGACCGACTGCGGCGCGGTCTGATCAGTCGAGATGAATATGTGACCAACTACGGACATCGCGGACCACAAGAGGTCGAATTATCGATCCCCCGCCCGTCAGAAAATCCGGACTGGATCGATGAGCAGTTAGATAATCTGCAACACGCTCCAGCAGATGTCGACACACTCATGCACGAGCAGCGCCTGCGGTATGAAAGTGCGCTAAAAAACCTGCGAAAAAGTACTCCAAAAAAATATGATGCGCTGCGGAAAAAATTACAGGAAGCAGCGCGTCTTACCCGCCTGCGCGAGGCAGGGCGCTCTGAAAGTATGCGCGCCTTATCAGTTATGCGGGCGTTTGTCCTGCGAGTTGGCGCATTGTACGGATTGGAAGAGGAGGCCTTCTTTTTGGAGCATGATGAGATCATCGAACATCTTAAAGGGCAAACCGAATCCGGCGCCCAGATCCCCGCTCGGAAAACAGCCTATCAAAAATTCAATGACCTGCCACTCTATCCAACCGTGATCCAGGGCCGCTTTGATCCGGTGGTATGGGCGGCAGACCCCAATCGCCGGACTGATATATACGGTGCCGCCCATCAAATCAGGAAAGAAATCAGCGATCAGATCAAGGGTTTGCCCGGTTCCGCGGGGCAGGCTGTTGGTCGGGTGCGAATCCTAAATTCTGTAGAGGAGGGCGAACAGCTCCAACCAGGCGAAATCCTGGTCGCAATCACGACCAATGTCGGTTGGACAACGATCTTCCCGCGTACCGCCGCGGTGATCACCGATGTCGGGGCGCCGCTCTCCCACGCCGCGATCGTGGCCCGGGAGTTGGGCATCCCGGCAGTGGTGGGCTGTGGAGATGCCACATCGGTACTCAAAACCGGTGATTTGGTGCGTGTGAACGGCAGTACCGGAACAGTTGAAATCCTAGAGAGAAAATCAAAATGAAGAATATCGAATGGAATGACACGCTGGATGGCGACTACCTATGGTCAAACGTCAATTTCGGCGAAGCCGTAACCGAGGTGATGACACCATTGACCTGGTCTGTGATCCAACTAACACTGGATGATTGGGTATTCCTGCCAGGATTCTCGACCGTGGGCAATATTGGCGGCTATCCATACATCAACATCAGCATCTTTGCATCGCTGTTCAAAGCATTAGGAAAAAGCCGGCAGGATTTGCTCAATTCTCTGGAGAGCACACTATTCATGCGCCTGCCCGATGCGTTGGAGATTCCCTTGATCCCGTTATCTCTGAAAGAAACTCTCTCCGGTATAGGCAGCCTGATGCGCGTACAAGCCAAACAAAGACGGGGCATTAAAAACCTGCCAGCTTATCTGGCGACCAATGCTACCTGGTTTGAAGCAATGCGCGGCCGCATCCAGGCTGAGGAATCAACATCGGCGCTGGTCACACTTTGGAACAATGAGATCAGACCGCGTATCAAAGCCGGGGTCTGGACGGTGCTCGGCACAGTTACCCATTCAACCGACTACACCTTAAAGCTGCGCCGCGACCTGGCTGCTCTGGTTGGGGATGAAGATGCCAATATCTTGATCGCCAACCTGAGTGATGAAACCGGGCTGCTACCCAGCTTAGAGCCCATTATGGGGCTCGCTAAAATTGCCAGCGGGGATTTAACCCGCCAATCCTATCTCGAGCAATTCGGTCATCGAGGACCGCACGAATTCGAATTATCCATGCCAAGACCAGCAGAGGATGCTCAATGGCTGGATCAGGAATTGACCCGTTTTCACGCTGCTCCTATCGATATTGAATCACTGCTGCAAAAGCAGAATTCAGCATTTAATGATGCCAGCGAAAGGCTTGCCGAAGAACATCCGCGTACAGCAAAGAAAATACGTGCCCGCATCGCTGAAAGCGCTAAACGGGCGCGTCTGCGGGAGCAGGCCCGTTCGGAGTACGTGCGTGATCGCTGGCTGATACGTCTTTTTGCGCATCGTGCGGCAGCATTAACAGGACTCGGGGGCGCTATTTTCTTCCTCTATATGGATGAAATGCTTGCTCTATTGGAAGGTGATGAACGTGTTATCCGTACAATCTCATCTCGACAGGAATCTTATCAGCAGTACAAAGCGCTGCCCCCCTACCCATCGATTATTAATGGCCATTTTGATGCCCTCAAATGGGCTGCAAACCCAGACCGCCGCAGCGATATTTTCGACTCTCACAGTGCGCATCTTGCTGAGAAAGATGACGTCATCCGCGGCGCAGCCGGATCTGCAGGGCGTGTTGTAGGTTTGGTGCGCCGGCTGGACAGCGCAGCAGAGGGAGAAGAGCTACAGCCTGGTGAAATCCTGGTTACAAACACAACCGATATCAGCTGGACTCCGATATTTCCGCGTGCTGCGGCAGTGGTCACCGATGTCGGAGCGCCGCTCTCTCATGCTGCGATCGTGGCCCGTGAGCTGGGCATCCCGGCGGTTGTTGGTTGTGCGGATGCCACTATGCGCTTAAAAACGGGAGACAAGGTGAGGGTTGATGGGAGTGCCGGTACCGTGACGATCTTAAAAGATGCGCCCTCGTCCATGCGTGGATAGACGATCACTCTATGCCAACGTATTAGACCGAAAGCGCGGGCGCGAAAAACACAAAAATTAACTATAATCAAATCATCTCAAAAATCAAACTAGGTAGACGGGTTTTGCAAATCAGCTTCAAATAGGGATATTCATAAAAAATGATAGATACAAACAGTATAAAACGAGCCTTTGACTTTCTTATAGAGCACGCTCAAGTAAGAAAATCTTTTTCAGTCGAACAATTTTCTGCTACAGCTGGGTGGAGCACTGCTGTGACCGAAGAGCATATTGTTGATCGATTGAGTGATCTGGTATATGAAGAAGGGAATCAATATTTTGCTAAACCTGAAATTCTGCGAGTGCGCCTAGATGATTTCAAAGAGCTCTTACACCAGAAAAAACGGTTATTCACAGATTATATTTTAGAAGTGTCATCGAGTATTTTGATTTACGAATTCTTTATGCCGCTTTCCCGTGAAGATAGGCTGCGAGAAGCATTGGACAATTTATTTTATCTCGATGCCATTGAGCAAAGAATTGAAGAAATAGGTATTTCCCAAATCCGCGCTGGCCTAGAATTATCGTCAGATCATTCAAAAGAAATAATTCGCCAGCTGGTATTTGATTTTATGGAGAGCACGATCGGCGGCTACTCGATTTATATGGTCAATGGACGCTATAGAGCAGATGCACTGGCATCACGCGAAGAAGTCCTTACCAGACCCTTCGGATACGGTCCATATATTGTAGATGAGACGACGGCAATTGTCAGGTTTATACTGCCGGTAGAAACAGATGCGGGGAAATTTGAGTACGGCAAGGTATTAGAACCCGCTTCAATGGCACTGGATACCAAGAAACGGGCAGAATTAATGAGTTGGTTATTCTTAAATTTCTTTGCAGAAGCCATCATTCGGGTGGTACAAAAAGAAGATGAAATATGGCTGCTCGAATCAGGAATGCGAAGTGCGTTTTATCGATGGATCAAGCGTGATGCATAAATAAGATCGCGTACAGAACAGCGGGGACTGGGAGTATCTGCAAACTACTCGGGGTGCTGTTAAATCTCTAAAGGGAAAAATATGTGGTTTGAAAAACTGACTGGGTTTGAAGAACATTCACCTGCACAGGTGCGCAAAAATATGTCCATTGATGGCGAGGTACTGAAATCCCATGTCAACGGCAGGGAGTTCCAGTGCGGCATTTTAGAAACGCCAACTTTAGCGGAACTGCGCGAGCGCGTGCTGGCCAGCGAGGTTCCAACAGGAAGGCTTTCCGT
>JBDLJO010000123.1:0-6980 GCA_039714275.1 Chloroflexota bacterium
TATGGCATGTTCTACCATACTGCAGAGTCTGACAATTTCGTCGAATATTTCTAGGATTTGGCGGTCTAACGTTTCTCGAGTCATAATCTTACCTCTACGTTGGATGTAAAGAATAGTTGTTGTACCAATAAAACCGTGTTCAGTATTCCACTAATATTAAGAATCTCTAATCCCGAGTATTGGCGGAATTTCAGCGGTAATTAGGTCACGTACTTGCCGGAAACCGGTTAGGATTTCTTGCTCAGAACCAGTTATTTGCGCGGGGTCGTTGAAGCCTATGTGGCGTTGGTTCTCATTCCCTAACCATGTCGGACATGTTGAAGCAGCAGAATCACATACTGTTATTACCAGATCTAATTCAATATTTTTAAAAGTATCCACATGTTTTGATAATCCTTGGTGTTGGATTCCCATCTCAGCCAAAACTTCTATTGCCATTGGGTGTGTATATCCAACCGGATCAGTGCCAGCACTAAAGGCTTGCCATTGACCGCCGTGCAGAGTATTTACCACGGCCTCGGCAATTTGCGAGCGGCAAGAATTGCCGGTGCATAGAAATAGTACTTTCTTAACCAAAGCGTCCTTCAACATAATCTTCGGTACGTTGATCACCAGGGTTGGTAAAGATCTCATTACCTGAGGCGTATTCGATCAATTCGCCTTGCAGGAAGAAAGCTGCCTGATCCGATGTTCGGGCCGCTTGCTGCACCGAGTGAGGTACCAGGATGATCGTATACAATTTTTTTAATTCCTGCAGCGATTCTTCAACCTTGCCAGTTGAGATCGGATCTAGCCCAGATGTAGGTTCATCTAAAAGAATCACTTCTGGTTTTAAAGCAAGCACGCGTGCTATGCACAATCGCTGCTGCTGCCCGCCGGATAGCGCTACGGCAGGGTCATTAAGACGGTCTTTGACTTCATCCCACAGCACAGCTTGATGCAGACTGCGTTCCACAGCTTTGTCGAGTTTGTTTTTATTTCTCTCGCCAGCGACTTCTAAGCCATAGACCAAGTTTTCGCGGATGCTCATCGGTAGTACAACTGGTCGTGCAAAAACCATCCCAACCCGGCGGCGCAGCGCAATCACATCGATTTCCGTGTCGAGAATATTTTCTCCATCCAGCAGCACACGCCCTGACATATGAACCACATCGGCTAAATCGTTGAGACGATTCAGTACCCGCAGCAAGCTTGATTTTCCGCCGCCAGCAGGTCCAAAAAGGGTCGTTACCTTATTGGCTGGAATGTTTAGGTTAATATCTCGCAGTGATTCTGTGCCGTCAGAATAGTGCAGATTAAGATTTTCAATGATGATTTTACTCATGTATTACCACTGGCGTTTTGCCCTCGCGCGTGAGCGAATGCTGTTTGCAATGAAATTCATGCCTAAGATAAAGATCAGCAAGACCAAAGCCGTACCATATTGAATTTTTACCGGCATACCTGGAACTTGGGTTGAAATCACAAAAAGGTGATAGGGCAGCGCCATTGTAGCATCCATAGGCGAACCTGGAAGACGCGGTAAGAAGAAGGCTGCCACCGTGAAAAGGATGGGTGCGGTTTCTCCTGCGGCACGTTCTAATCCCAAGATGACCCCTGTCAGCATCCCTGGCAGCGCCTGGGGCAGTACTATTCTGCGAATAGTTTGCCATTGTGTCGCTCCCACGGAAATACTCACCGTGCGGAAGGATTGTGGAACCGCTCGAAGGGCTTCTTCTGTGGTGCTGATGATCACAGGTAGTGTCATGATCGAGAGTGTTAGCGAGCCGGCTAAAATGCTGGTGCCGAATTCCAGGAAAAGTACAAAAAGCCCCAGACCAAAGAGCCCATAAACCACGGAGGGAATCCCCGCAAGATTAATGATGGCAATGCGGATTAACTGAGTCCAGCGGTTGTTTTGTGCGTATTCAGAAAGATAGATGGCTGCGCCAATGCCCAAGGGGACGGCAAAAACAGCTGTCCCGAGGGTTAAATAAAAGGTGCCCACAATCGCTGGCCAGATGCCCCCAGATCGCATACCATCACTCGGAAAGCCGCTGATAAACTCCCAAGAGATGGCTGGTGAGCCAAGCACGATGATATAAATAATTACCGCGATAATTGGAATCACGGTTGCTAGCGTCATCACTGCCAGCAGGCTGAAACCGAGGCGTTGTTTGATTTGCCGAGAAGATGATTTTGATGAAGCGTTCATAAATTATTTCTTTAGAATATATCCACGATTGCTCACGAGAATCTCAGAGAAAATTTACGTACTTTAGGTGGATTGTTAGGAGAGTATCCTTTCAGCTCTTTTTCGTTGTTTGAAGACCACAGCAGATGCGGTCACATTAACGATCAGCGAAATGATGAACAGGACCATACCAATGAAAAAAAGCACATGATAATGCACGCTGCCGTTAGCTACTTCGCCCATTTCGGCGGCAATAGTGGCGGTCATAGTTCGGGCTGGAGCCAAGAGGGCACTCAGCCCCTTTGGCAGCATGGGTGCGTTGCCGGTGACCATCATCACGGTCATTGTTTCACCAATCGCACGCCCCACGCCAAGCATCACCGCGGTCAGCACACCCGACCGAGCTGCGGGCAGCGTCACCCGCCAAATAGTTTGCCACTCAGTGGCGCCTAAAGCTAAGGCCGCATCTCGATATGATTTAGGCACTGCATCAAGGGCATCTTCAGCTACAGAAACCACGGTCGGAATGGCAATACCTCCCAACAGCAGCGATCCTGCCAGGGCAGTCAAACCGGTAGGTAAATCCAATAAAATCCGCAGGTTAGGGGAGAGAATCAAAATGCCTAAAAATCCCAGCACTACCGAAGGTAGGCCTCCCAATACCTCAACCAGAGGTTTAAGCATATCTCGCAGCCAACGCGGCGCAATTTCAGCAATATAGATCGCCCCGCCAATCCCAAAAGGTACCGCGATCAAAGTTGCACCGATCGTGATAATGATTGAACCGCCAATCAGCGGAAGAATCCCGTAATAAGCTTCAATCGGGTACCAGCGAGTGCTGAATAAGGTTGAAAATGAAACCTCGCTGAGTGTGGGCAAGCCCTCTCGGATTAGAAAATAAAAAATCATTGCCACAAAAATGATCGCCGAATAGCCAGAAGCTTTGATCAGTTGGGTAATAAAAATTTCGCGCCAATTGCGTGTTGTTTCCATAGATTATTAGCTCAAGGATTAAGAACCGGGACAAAGCCTAAGGCTGTCACAATAGGTTGTGCTTCTGGGGAAAGGATCCACTCGATATAAGCTGCAATCGCGCCTGTCGGTTGGCCGTTAGTATACATATATAGGTCACGAGCAATGGGATATGCGCCGTTGTTAACACTCTCAGCGGAGGGGTATATATAAGGCCCACCAGCATCACGGGCTACGGCAACAACTTTCATGTCTTCGGTGACATAGCCAAGCCCATCGTATCCGATCGCGTTGGGGTTTTGTCGAATTTCAACGCTGATACCCTCTGACGATGGCAGCAGCAGCGTGTTGGTTGAGAACAGGGTTTTATCTTCTTTATCTCCCAGACGCAGCACTGTTTCCAGGAAATAGACATGCGTGCCGGAATTAGTCTCGCGGGAGAGTCGTACAATTG
Source organism: Chloroflexota bacterium (assembly GCA_039714275.1). Lineage (GTDB taxonomy): Bacteria > Chloroflexota > Anaerolineae > Anaerolineales > UBA11858 > JBDLJO01. The sequence continues at coordinate 3,600 of JBDLJO010000123.1, forward strand.
GACGGTCTTCACCTCCCACTTCGCGCCAATTGGTGATCTTACCGCTATAAATATCGGAGAGCTGCCGCAGGGTTAATTCGTTAACCGGATTTTCAAGATTGACGATGATGGCAATCGCATCACGAGCAATTATAAATTCTACTGGGTCGCCACCGTTAGCCTGAGCCGATTCAATCTCTTTCGCTTTGATCTGTCTCGATGCATTGGCAATGTCCACAGTGCCGTTGATCAGCGCCGCCATACCGGTCCCTGAACCGCCGCCAGTCACAGAGATGCGTACTTCAGGATGCAGCTTTTGATACTGCTCTGCCCAGGCCAAAGCCAAATTGACGATTGTATCTGAACCTTTATTTTCAATTGTGTTTGTAGTCGGAAGAGGGCCATCATCTGAGGCGCCAGTTGGAGTACTGCAGCCTGTGATAGCGATGAAAATCAAAAGGGGGATAAAGGAACGAATTAGTTTCATCAAGACTGGATTATAAATGGAATAGAAAACAGTAGCAAGCGCAGTTTCCCTTAGTATTTGTTTTAATGCCGTCATATTTGGTTTGATGTTGGGATACCGTATGCTAAGAAACTGATTGCCAACCCTCCATCTAGATAAGTTGAATCAAAAAGAGGTTGGCTCCTAGAAGCCCACCTCTTTTTATGACTTGCCAACTGACAGGCTCCTGGTCGACAAGTGAGTTGTATTCTGATTAGAAAGGGTGGGGGCGGTTAATACCGCCCCCACCTTGTCCCTTAATCTGGTCTTTCGAAGGACGCTGAAGCGGGTCCAGTGTAATAGTATCCAAAGGCGGCGATGCTTTCTATGTTGAAGATTACACTATCAATCTTATTACTAATACGGTCTATGGTTACAGTACACTGGTTGGAAGAAACCAGTTCACAGGAGCCGATATAGATAGAATTTTCACCACTCGCCATGAAGTAAACTACACCATTGATTTCATGGTCAAGGGTGATGGTTACATCGACCTCCCACTTGACTTTGTTTACCCAAGAGCTGATGCCAGTCAGATCAATAACCGCAAGCGGTATATCCGCCTTCACGGTGACGGATATGCTGTCGCTGGCAGTATTGGCACCGTTATCAGTGGCAGTCGCGCTGATGGTGTAATCCCCATCAGCCACACCGGTCAGATCCCAGGTGACAGACCAACCATCCGATGAGTCAGTATCTGTGCCGATGCTAGTGCCGTCGACAAAGAACTCGACTTGCGTCAGGCCGTAGTCATCAACCGCATCGGCGGTGATTTCAACGGATGCGTAGCTGATGATCGCGCCATCAATTGGGCTGGTGATGCTCACTGTTGGCGGGTCGTCATAAGCAATCGTCACAAAGATCATGACACTGGCGGCAACTTTGCTGTCATTATCAGTTGCCACTGCTTCGATGGCGTATTCTCCATCTGGCAGGCCAGTTAGATCCCAGGCAGCAGACCATCCATCGGAGTTATCGGTATCTATGATGATGCTTGTGCTGTTGACGAAGAACTCAACTTGGACCACGGTACCATCGCTGTCTTCAGCATTGGCTGTGATGATAACGGGATTAATCCCAGTAACATCGCTGCCATCAGTCGGACTAATGATACTCACCGTTGGCGGTACTAACAAAGGTGGTGGATCAAAACCACCATTGCACAGCAGGCCATTGTTGTAGAAGTCTAGGATCTCAGCAAGAGCATTGGCATAATCGTAGGTGTCTTTATCGTAGCCCACCGGTCGCAGGTAGCCGCCTCTGCCATCGAAACCAATGCTCACCAGTAGTGCTTGGGCATCAGCAACTGTGTTCACAACCGCTTCACAGGTTTGTGCACCCACCGCTAGGTTGGCATTAGCAGCCACCAACTGGGCAGCCAGGTTATAGGCAGCATCCTCGGCAAACTTTTCACCGGTATTGATATCCGACTTGTTCAGTACCGCGACCCCTTCTTCACAGCCAGGGTCTTCTAAGGGGAAGGTATATGTGCCCACCGTCATCCCTGGTGGATTGTACAAGACGTCATCCAGGATGTACCAGCCTTCAGCAGGGCCGCCGTTCTCGGCAGCCGTATCAGCCTGGCCGCCACCCGTGCAGGTGTTCCAGTTCTTCCAGTAGCCAATTGTTCTGGGTTCGCCGCCCAGGTATTGATTGTCAATCTGGAAGTTCAGGGTTTCACCCACGTCAATTACGAAGTTCACACAGCGGGTATCGTTCGTGTAGATGGCTGGTGGTGGTTCGTAATTCGGGTCATAGACTCTACTGTAACCATTGGGTCCGACCGGGTCGTAGTCGACCTCGTAGACCATTGGGATGATCGCGTCGGGAATACCGTTACCAGTAGTATCTACCATCCACTCAGTTTTCCAAGCGGCAGGAATGCCGGTTTCACAGATCGTGTATTCCTCACCGGGGATCAACTTTGCCCCACCGAAATCTACCAAAGGTGGAGGCGTGTAATCGGTCTCATCAACTCCAGGACCGCTCAAAGTGAATTTCCATTCCATTTCTGGATCTTCTACACCGTTGGTCAACTTAAGCAGATTGACCATGCCCTTGGCGCTATTAGTGATCGTACAGATCACATCTTCATTTAGCCCTAGAGTGATAGAGCTGCCGACGAGACTGCCGCCACCTTCGCAAGACCATACACTGGCTACGAAATCATCGTCTGCCGTCTCTGACAGGGCATAGCCTGCATTGGCAAACACGATCTCGGGAACACCCTGGCCGCCGGGGTTGTTGAAGTTACGCCCATCATATGGAACAGCCGCCTCGGCTGACAGAGTCCAGTCATCCGGCACTGCCGTACCGCCGGGGTTGCTGCCGTTAACCACCACCTTGATCAGTTTCAAAGATGGCGCGATATCGTCGTTGACGAAGGTGCAGGTGATATGCTCACCTAGACCGAGGGTCACGGAAGTGACTTTTGTAAATGGATCATCATCACAGGTCAGGGATGTTTGTTTGTAGTGCGCAGGACCATCCTCAGATAGGTCATAGGTGCCGGTCTGTGGGTTTGTTGCATCATAACCTGCTGCTGTCAGCGTCCAGTCTCCAGGCACGGCTTTCCCACCATCATCATTGATTACTACCTTGATCAAAGTCAGGGATGGCGGATCATCGTTGTTGGTGAGGGTGCAGGTCTTGCTCTCACCGAGGGCAACTGTCGTGTCACCATTGCTGTCGCAGTCGTCGGAGTATCCGAGGAAAGTATAGCCGGAGAGCAGGGTCTCATCAGCGTTGTAGGTGCCGGGGTTGACCGGGACCGCCACGCCTGAAGTTACCGCACCGAGATCCAGGGTTAGCAGGAAGTCATCGGGATTGGCAGAACCACCGTTGTTGTTGATCACGTCTTTCACAACAGTGATATAAGCCTGCTGGTCATCGTTGGT
>JBDLJO010000124.1:0-6955 GCA_039714275.1 Chloroflexota bacterium
TGTTTTGAGATGTTCGAATCCATTTATAAATTTCCTCAAAAGGTATTTATCAAGGACATTTACCTAAAATTGCTCTCATATCCTAATGTTGGCCATTTTTCCAAGCCAGCGCGCGTCGTTCAATCCCGCGGGTAAGCAGATGAAAGAGTCCACGCGCTGTCAAGCCTGTGACAAGTATCATCAACGACAAGGCCATCGCTTGGGCACTCTCTCCGGCATCGTCCAATAACATTGCTGCCAGAGCGGCTACTTCCCCTCCCGGCACAAACAGGAAAACCAATGCAGAGATGGTGACTAGCCCATTAAGAAAATAATACATCGCAATAGAAATAATAGCGGGTAATGCCATAGGCACGGTGACACGCCAGAATGTGCGATAAAAAGGTGCTTCGAGAGATTCTCCTATTGCTTCAAATTGCGGATCCATTTGCTTAAGTGCCGTCGTTGCCGTGAGAAAAGGAACAGTATAATAATGGAAGATCGTGGAAATTACCATTATCGACATTGTCCCATACAAAAAATTGAGAGGGTTTCTTAGGTCGTTAAAGGTGAAGATGTAAGAAAGACCTAAAACCATGCCGGGGATAGCTAAGGGCATAATCGAAAGCAAATAAAGGATTGACCTTGCCCATTTTAATCTTTTGGTCTTCTCAATCAGATATGCGCTGGAAAAGACAAGAATAGTTCCTACCAAGGCGGTCATTGTAGCCATCTTGATGCTGTTCCACAAAATCACAAAACTACCGCCTTTATGGTGTGCTCCGGCAACATAAGAGTGAGTGAAATGTTTTATGGTCAAGGTGAGGTTATAGGGCCAATAATGCGTGAATGCCCCGGCTACGACAACTAACAAAGTGCTGATGATGAAACCTGCTATTGACCAAGTGAAAATAGTAAGAGCACCTTGCACAAAAGGAGAGTGGGGCTTGGGCCCTAGAGGCTTAATATCGGATGTTACTAGAGCATTCTGTTTTCGCTGGACAATTTGGTTGAGAATAAAAGCCATTATCGCTGGAATCAAGAGCAAGGCACTGATCGTTGCACCCATAGCGAAGTTTTGCTGCCCGACCACTTTGTTGTAGATGTCGGTTGCCAGCACATCGTAATTGCCGCCTACAACCTTCGGTGCGCCAAAATCTGTGATTGCCAGCGTGAAAACAACAAATGCCGCACTCATCAAGCCGTACTTAACCGATGGCAAAGTGACGGTGAAGAAAATCCGAAAACTGGAAGCTCGTAAAGACTCGGCAGCCTCATATAAACGGGCGTCAGCCATAGACAGCGAGGCTACCAGAATAATTAGCGCGTGGGGAAAAGCGAAGAATACCTCAGACATAACAATCCCCCTTGGACCATATAGATGAATGTTAATATCAGTGGCGCGGGTAAAAATACCATTATTCCCGAAAACGTAAATGAAGACTAACGCTTGTACTAGCGAAGGTAAAAACATGGGCATTCTAGCCGCTCCATGCAGGAAACGACGACCACGAATGGTGGTGCGGGTCAGGGCATAGGCAAAAGTGAATGCCAATGTCACCGTTATAACCATACTAAGAAGTGAAATAGTCAAACTATGCTTGAGAGAGACTGACGTGGCAGCAGACGAGAAATAAGCAGCATAATTCCCAAAGCCAACAAAAGTTTCACCAGCTTTATCATAAAAGCTGCGTGCCAATGCTCGATAAAGTGGATAAACCAGAAAGGTAACAAGCAGGGCAGCAATCAGCACAAATAGAATGCGTCTGAATATGTCTTGCCCGCCAATTTTCTGGTGGACACGTTTTTTTTGAATTTGTTTGTCCGTTTCTGATGGAGAATTTGCTGATGGATTGATTAGGGTCATGATTTCACTCCCATCATATCAGCATGATAGACCCGTAATAAATCTGGTGGAAAGGTAATCGTTACAGGACCGTCAAGGACAATGCCTAAGTCACGCATGCGGTTGACAGATACTTGAGCTACTAATCGGGCATTTTCCAGTCCATCTAATTCGATTGTCAAACGATAGAAAGCCCCCAAAAACTCGATTTCTTCAACATGAGCTTGAACAGTATTAGCGCCAGATGCATCAGCGGCACCTACACGAACGTCCTCAGGACGAATAGCCAGGGATATTAGTGTATTGGGAGCTAGATCGTGTTTATCAGAACATTGCAATATATTTGTCCCACAATGTATCTGATCCATGCCATCCCCAACTCTACCGGGCAGAAAGTTCATTACGCCGATGAAATCTGCCGCAAAGGGGGTTGTCGGAGAGCTGTAAATTTCTTCTGGGGCACCCACTTGATCGCTGTGTCCACTATTCATAACTACGATACGATCTGCCATAACCAAAGCCTCTTCCTGATCGTGGGTTACGAAGATGGTGGTAATCCCCAGGCGTCTTTGAAGATTTCTAATCTCTAAGCGTAAGGAAACCCGCACGCGGGCATCTAAAGCTGAGAGAGGTTCATCTAGCAATAGTAAGCCCGGCGAAGGAGCTAACGCGCGAACGAGTGCGATGCGCTGCTGTTGACCACCTGAAAGTTGAGATGGGTACTTGTGCCCAACATCAGGCAATCCAACCAACGCTAGCAGTTCAGCAACACGAGCAGTTATTTCTTTCCTCGGCATTTTACGAGTCTCTAAGCCGTAAGCGATATTTTGTGCTGATGTCAGATTTGGGAATAAAGCATAAGATTGAAACACAATTCCAAAGTCGCGTTCACGCGCAGGAAGACGCGAGATGTCTTTTCCTCCCTGGTATATCTGTCCTGTATTTTGTTCTTCCAGACCGGCAACCATGCGCAAAAGTGTGGTTTTGCCACACCCGCTTGGCCCTAGTAAACAAACAAACTCACCTTCATGGATATCCAGAGAAAAATCATCTACGGCAACGATGTCGCCAAATGTCTTTGTAATATTTTCCATGCGTAAATAAGCTTTGAGTGACTTTTCCCCGGAATGTTTCATTAAGTGGCTCCTTATTTTTATTGTTTGTTTGCCCCCTTGTAGAGTGGGGTGAACACAATGTGCTTTAATATTTCCCTATTCAATTATCTATTGTAGGTTTGTATCAAAAAAGTGGTATGAGGGCTTACATTCCCCCCCACACCACTTTTTCAATCCTAAGTTAACTTTCTAACTTTAGCCTGCCGTTAGTCTACAGTTTTCTCTGCATACTGGGTTGACCACGTTTCCAGAATGGCATCTCGATTATCAGATGACCACTGGAAGTCCATATGGAAAAGACGTTCGACGACATCATCTGGCATGCCTTCGGGGATTGGGAATCCAGGTTTAGATACGACCGCGAAATATTGAGCGTACAGACCAAGAGCCTCGTCGCTGATTGCCCAATCCAAGAATTGTTTAGCACCTTCGGGGTTATTGGCGCCTTTCAACAAGCCGTTGGCCTCCACTTCGAATCCAGCACCTTCTGCGGGCAGTACGAATTCAATGGGAGCGCCATCTCTCTTTAGTCTGGCACCCACGAATGCGAAGGAAATACCAATAGCGAATTCACCTGCGCCAGCCATTTTGCAGGGTTTAGAGCCAGATTTGGTGTAGAGAGCCATGTTTTTGTCCAGTTCGTCTAGGTATGCCCAACCCTCATCCTCGCCCAACCCCTGAAGGACACTGGAAACAAACATGAAGCCAGTACCAGATGAAGCGGGGTTTGGCATAATAATGTGATCCTTGTAAACCGGATCGAGCAAATCTTCCCAAGAAGTGGGCATAGGTAGATTATGTTCTTCGGCTATTTCTGTATTGACACAAATAGCTGTCAAGTAGGCATCATCACCAACCCAGGAGGGGACTTCATCGGGGTCCCGCATTCCAGCTTCGATTCCATCCAGACCGGCAGGTGCGTAAGGCTCTAACATACCTTCATTTTTGAAGATAATTAAACTGGTAGCAGCCATACCCCAGATTAAATCGGCTTGGGGGTTGTCCTTTTCTGCCAACAATCTAGCGGTGAGATCACCCGTAGAAAGACGCAAAACTTCCAACTCAAGGTGAGGCAATGCGGCTTGAGCTATAGGAACGAACTCTTCAATTTCCTCATTCTCTTTTGCCGTATAGATGACCAGCTTAGTCTTTTCTCCTTCAGCGGGGGCCTCAGGTTCCTCGACGGGAGCATCAGTTGCTGGTGCGCATGCACCCAATACCGTACTAAAGATCATTACCAGCGCAACTAGCAGCAGTACTTTTTTGTTAGGCATTTATTTTCTCCTTCGTTTTTAGTGATCAAAAATGGATGGTTAATACTAACATTTTCGTCGGATCTTAACTTTGGTTTCTCCCTATAGAACCACCTCCTAGAAGTTATATGCATATTTAGATGTAAAATACCTTGAATGCGACCCCATAACAGCATTACGAATAATGCCTAATAAAAGAATGATAATCCTTCCCCTATGGTTAAGATAATGCAGTATTTCTTGTCACTAGAAAATGGCAGATGATGCAATAGCCTTTATATCATAATACAAAACCATTGGATAACCTAATCTTTTTTATACTAATTTGATAATTGCCGTGTTTCGAAGGCAATCATTACTTATTCCCACCTGAGCATAGCGATTTGGCGGCTCAGATCAACTTGATTTTTGTCGATCTGAGCCGCTGTTTAGCTCATGTTGGCACTGAACCACTACGAGAAATACGCCATCAGCTGTTCAAGGCGCAGTACACCGTCGTAATCAAGGCCTTCCCCGCCTTCATTTAACTTCCCTTTTTCGCCATCCGCATCACCCAGACAGGTGACAATCATGTTGGCATCTGAAAGATCCTCGCTGGCAGTATAGATATTGGTGGTCGCAACAATATTTAGATCTGCCGCCCGCGCGGCCAACACGCCGTTGCGTGAATCTTCGATCACCACACACTCTTCGGGTTTGAAACCGCTTTTTTCGAGGGCTAAATGATAAATCTCAGGATCGGGTTTCTTTTTACTGACGATATCACCGGCCAGGACGAACTCGAATTTTATATCACGCAGCATGCCGTTGACTACAGCCTGCGCGGCGCGCTCGTTTGACGTAGTGCAAATACCAAGCAGGAGACCGGCATCGTTGACCTCTTGCATCAAGCGTTTAACGCCTGGTCGCAGCGGCAATTTTCCGCTCTCTATTAAGCTGACGAAAACAGCCGTTTTATGTTTATGCATCTTTATGATCAGATCATCCACATCATCTTCTGCGATCTCAACACCAAAGCCTTTTGTGCGCAGATGATGCTTCATCCGTTCTTTGCCTCCGGCCACTTGTAGTAGTTCGTGGTAATAAGCCACATCCCACTCAAAATTGTAACCAAAGTCCTTAAAAGTCTGGTTGAAGGCAACTCGATGCCCATCACGTTCGGTGTCGATGATCACGCCATCTTGATCGAAAAATACAGCTTTTATTTTTGCCATTGGTTTTTCCTCCTTTTACAAAAGAGCACGGTGAATGATTTCACCGTGCTCTATATCTCCTGATTACGAAGCGTAGAACTCGTGAATGGTTTCTACGGCCATTCGATTCTCTTCCTTGGTTCCAATGGTCAAACGGAACCAACCATCAAAGCCGTACATATGGGATTGTGGACGTAGGATGATGCCTTTATTTTGCGCGTAGGCGACCAGGTCATCACCAGCTTTTCCTGTACCTGTGCCATCGAAAAGGATGTAATTGGCAGCAGAATTAAAGATCGTAAAGCCGGGGATGACGCTCAGTGAACTCTCAATATAGTCGACTTCACTATTGTTAAATTCGACTCGTTTTGCCAGTCCTTCGACATCCTCCAGCGCTGCTAATGCTGCCCACATCGGGACAGTGCCAACATTCCAAGGCAGCAGCGCCGCAGAGATCTGACCGATCACATCTTTGTCCCCTAAAGCGTAACCAAAGCGCAGCCCAGCCAAACCATAGGCTTTGGAAAGTGTACGCGTGATCAGTACATTCTTATACTTCTTGACCAGATCAACATGCGATTTTCCGAGACCGGCATACTCGATATAAGCTTCATCTATGATGAAAGGAATGCCTGTCTCGGCGATCTTGACGAAGTCTTCTTTTGGCATGAAGTTCCCAGAGGGATTGTTTGGATTGGCGACCACGATGATCTTGGTTTTGTCAGTGACCGCAGCCAGGACGGCATCAACATCAAATTGAAGTTCTCCTTCATCGTAGATCATTGGAACAGACACCAGCTTCCCGCCAAGAATATTGCAGCGTAGTTTGTAGATTCCGAAGCATGGGGTGTGCTGAATAACCTCATCCCCAACCTGGAGGAAACTCCTGAAGATATTATCGAAAACTTCGCTTGAGCCGTTTCCGATGATCACATTTTCAGGACCCCCGAGTCCGTTGATCTCAGCAATTTTTGATCGCACAACCAATCCCTGATCCGGGTAGCGGTTGGCAAAATCCCCATATTTCTGGATTGCTTCCTGTACTTTTTCTGATGGGGGCATCGGGTTTTCATTAGACATCATTCGGTGCAGTTCTGGCTGTCGCCATGCCAACTCAATATGCTCTGAAACGTACATCGAAATACCCTTTACCCAGGGAACGAAGTAATCTTGAACTGGTTTTATCATTTCATTGCTCCTTTACGCTTTTCCAGCGCTTCCTAAAATATCAATCCATTTTCCAACAACTTGCCGGATGGCATCTTTAACAACAACATCAATTTTGCCAGGGTTGTACTGCTCTCGGTTTTCTGAGATATAGTTATAAGTGGCATCAATCAGCGCATATTTCAATTCAGTCGAGACATTGAATTTGGCGCCTCCCATTTCTACAAGTTTGATCGCGTATTCTTTGCTTAACCCGGTGCCGCCATGCACAACCAGCGGTGTTATAACACCGCTGCCGTTTAGCATTTGATGGATCTTGCCCATCCGTTCAAAGTCTACTTTGGGATTTTTTGTCTTATAAACCCCATGCGCTGTTCCGATTGCCGGGGCGAAAATATCTAC
>JBDLJO010000125.1:0-6863 GCA_039714275.1 Chloroflexota bacterium
CGGCATCGTAGCCATCCCGGCTGAATAGATCAAGGGCGGATTCCAAAATTTGGGCGCGGGTTTCTTTACTGCGCTGCTGCATGATAACCTCCACAGACATAAAACATACCGACCAGTCGGTATGTTTTTACTCGTTTTCAAGTTGTTTGTCAAGAGGAACATCTCCCCCCCCATGTGACAGGGGGATGCAGAACCCAACCTTTTGACATATGATTGTGTATATATAATGTGAGCATGCAAACAGACAATGGAGAATTACATGGATGATCATGACGCCATTCAGCGCATGAAAAACGGTGAGATCAGCGGGTTGGAAGTATTGGTACATCGCTATCAGGTCAAAGCAGTACGGACGGCATTTCTGGTCACACAAGATGAGACCCTGGCCGAAGATATCGTCCAAGAAACCTTTATTCGCTTATACCAACGCATCCATCTTTTTGATGATGATCGTCCTTTCGAACCGTACCTGATGCGCAGCGTGGTTAACGGGGCTTTGAATTCGGTTCGGCGAGACAGGAAATTTGTCTCGCTGGACGGTAACCCTACCCTGGTGGAGACTTTAATTGAAAAAGCTGCACCGGTTGAATCACAAGTGGCATCTGCCCAGTTATCCGATGAAATTTTAGATGCTTTAGCAAAACTCTCACCACGCCAGCGCGCCGTTATTGTCCAGCGCTACTATCTTGAAATGAGCGAGAAGGAAATGGCCCGAGCCCTCGCAGCCCCACCGGGGACGATCAAGTGGCTGCTGAACGCCGCCCGCACTCGTCTGCGGAGTCTGCTAAGCCCGGAAAGGAGTCAGCAATGAAACTCAGTCCATATGAAATTTTGGATGCCGCCGCTCGACGGCATATTTCGGACAAGATCAATCTGTACCCACAGATCGCGGAAAAAATTGAAAGGAAAGCCATCTGGCGGTCTTTACGTATAAAACCAGCATTGATGGTCGCATCCATTCTTTTGGCTATTTCGATGATAAGCGGCGTGGCCTACGCGATCGGTCGTTCACTTGGTTATATCCCGGGCGTGGGGCTTGTAGAAGAGAGCAATGGAATCTACATATTGGACGAGCCAGTATCTGTAAGCCATGCTGGTCACACGGTAACCGTCAAGCAGGTTGTGGCTGATTCCCAGCGCACCTACCTCGCCTACAAGGTGGATGGCATTCTCCCGGTTAGGTCAGGCTTTCCCATTTGCACTGATGCTCCTGGGTTAGCGCTGCCCGATGGAAGCATGTTGAATTTCACAGGGGGCGGTGGCGGCGGGATGGAGTCAAGCCGTGGTCAACCGATGCGCTTTGAGACCAGCTATACATTTGCACCTCTTCCGGCACAGGCAAGACCAACTCAGACAAGAAAGCTGATCTTTATTTCGCCTTGCGAGATGCCCATGCTCGAATTGGTTTTGGCGGCAGCCCCGGCAGATTACGCTACACCAGCAACAGTAATCTGGAGCAATCACGAGATTGATGAACCCAGTTTATCAGGCACAACGGATTCGGATTCCCCCTTGATTCCTGCCAAGCCCACCAGCGTGCCCAATGGCTCCGGGTTGTATCTTGATCAAGTCATTGAGATTGATAATGCCTATGTCTTGATCGGTAATTTCACGGACGCGGGCGATCTGCCAGGGTCCGTGTTAATCAGTGAGACCAGCGATTCATTTTACCGGCCAAAGATTGAAGATGCTAGTGGAGAAAGTATCGTGTTCAAAGTGCGCCAGGACATCCACCATCCAACCGTCTGGGGTGGGTTCTATTCCTGGGCATATGAAATTCCAAAAACGGTGGCTGGGCCAGTAAAAATCACCCTGGATCAGGTCAATATCGAGTTTACAGACACTTTCCAGTTCCAGTTTGATACCGGCTCTGACCCCAACCCAAGGCAGCAATGGGAACTCAACTTACCCTGTAAAATAGGTGGTTATGATTACGTAATCGACCAGGTGAAGAAGCTCAAGAACGGCTATCTCCTCAAGTGGCACTCGGGGGTTGATATGCCCGAGGACAGCTTTTTTAATCTATCCATAAAAGATCTAACACGTTCGGAGACGGCTGAACATATGAGCTTTGTGGATAAACGCCAAACAGATCAGATCAACTACACCATGAATTTCCTTACCGATGAGTCTGTGCCCACTGGTGTTCTGACCTTTGAACTGACACTGAATCAAACGGTACCCCTTTATGGTCCCTGGAGCATCACCTGGATACCGCCCAATCCATAAACTGACAACCTGTTTTTCATATCCATTTTATAGGCAAGGAACGCTATCTCTAATCTAACAGGAGATAGCGTTCTTAATATCTGCCGCACAATAAAGCACCCTGCTCCAAGGGCATTTTGACCCAGGATTTTCACAGCAAATGATCACGATTAAAATACGAGAATTTTGAGAATTATGATATTATTGGATTTAATTTTTATATTGAAAGGAGGTCATATATAAAGAAAAAAAATAATGTTAAATTTGAATCTATTCCTATGTATTAACCACAAATAAATAAGGAGAAAATCATGAAGAAAACGCTTTGGATTATCGTTGGTCTGTTGGTTATCACCAGCATGGTTATAACCGCATGCAGCACCCCACCTCCAGTAGAAGAAGTCGAAACAGGTGAACACCCGGAGATGGATGGTGGACCCGCTGTAGAAGAAGGTTCTGAAACAGGTGGGCAACCAGAGATGGGTGGTGGACCCGCAGTTGAAGAGCTTGAAGAAACCGATAAGCTGGTAATTTATTCTCCTAACAGCGACAACCTGCTAAATTCAACCATTCCCGTTTTTGAAGAAATGTACGGTGTTGAGGTTGAAGTTATTTCTGCAGGAACAGGTGAGGTATTCAAACGCTTACAAGGCGAAAAGAATAACCCTTACGCAGATGTAGCTTATGGCGGCGCTTATGCAACCTATATGATCAATGAAGATCTCTTCCAAGACTATATCTCTGCAAATAATGACATTATCATGGATCTCTATCAGAACACCACTGGCTATATTACGCCTTACGTTCTTGATGGAAGCGTGATCCTGGTAAACAAAACCCTGATTGGCGATATTGAAATCAAAGGGTACAAAGATCTCCTCAATCCTGAGTTGGCTGGCAAAATCGTTTCTGCCAACCCTACTGCATCATCCAGTGCTTATGCACACCTGACCAATATGCTTAACGCAATTGGTAACGGCGACTATGAGAGTGAAGATGCCTGGGCATTTGTGGCAGAACTTTTCGCAAATACCGTGGTAATTGACAGCTCCAGCTCGGTTTGGAAAGGCGTTCGCGATGGCGAATATACTGTGGGTCTTTCTTATGAAGATCCCAGCGTAACCCTGGTGCGTGATGGCGCAGATGTGGAAGTTATCTACATGGAAGAAGGTGTGGTATATCTTCCTGCCGGCTCCGCGATCGTTAAAGATTGTAAAAATCTTTTAAATGCTCGACGCTTTATTGATCTGATCACATCAGCAGAAATCCAGAATGCCTTCGGGACCACGCTGACCAACAGGCCCGTGATGGCAAATGTAGCAACCCCTGATTATATGAACAATATCTCTGATATTAATGTTATTGAAGAAGATATGGAATATGTATATCAGAACAAGGAAGCCCTACAAGACCACTTCAAGGAAATTTGGGTAGCCAACCAATAAGATCCTAGTTTTGTTGGGGAAAACCGACTCTATTGTGGTTTTCCCCAACAAACTTCTTAATAAACCTAAAAAAAGAATCATAATTTAAAAATTGCCCGTTTTCCCACCATTCCAAACAACCAAAAATTAAAAGGCGTGATATGAGTGTTAATATAAAAATAAATAACGCAGTTAAAAAATTTGGGGACAATACCGTTATTTCAGGTATTTCTGTTGACATCAAAGATAAAGAGTTATTCACGCTGCTTGGACCTTCCGGGTGTGGGAAAACAACTCTCCTGAGAATGATCGCTGGATTCAACACTATTGAAGGTGGAGAGTTCTATTTCAACGAGAATATGATCAATGAAATGGAAGTCAGCCATCGCAATATTGGCATGGTCTTTCAAAACTACGCCATATTTCCTCATTATTCGGTGCGCCAGAATGTTGAATTTGGCTTAAAAAACCGAAAACTCAGTAAACAAGTGGTCAAAGATGAGGCTGATAAATTCCTGAAGCTGATGCAGATATATGAGTATCGGGATAGAAAGCCTGAGCAGCTTTCTGGAGGACAGCAGCAGCGCGTTGCCCTGGCGAGAGCCCTGGTGATTAAGCCCGATGTGCTGTTGATGGATGAACCACTCTCCAACCTGGATGCAAAGCTACGGTTAGAAATGCGGCAGGTCATTCGAGATATCCAAAAGGAAGTTGGCATTACAACGGTGTATGTAACCCACGATCAGGAAGAGGCAATGGCCATTTCAGACCGTATCGCTGTCATGGATGATGGGATCATACAGCATATCGGCACGCCGCAAGAAATCTATCACAGACCCAGCAATATGTTTGTGGCCACATTCATTGGACGCACAAATTTTCTAGATGCCCGTTATCGTCCAGACGAGAAACTTGTTCATCTTGGGGAATACAGCTTTTCTGTTGAAAATATCGCTGTTCAAGAAGAATGCGATGTGATTCTCTCTGTTAGACCAGAAGACTTCATCATGCACAAAGAAAATGATACCCATCTAAAAGGCATCATTAAAGACAGTTTCTTCTTAGGTTTGAACACACATCAACTTGTGGAACTCCAATACAGCAAGCAGCTTGTGGAGATTATCAGCGAATCTTCTTTGGAAAACCAACTAATTGTGGGGGAAGAAGTCTCGTTATCAATAAAGAGCCATAAAATCAATTTGTTTGCGAAAGACAGCAAGCAAAACCTCGTCAAAAAGGGATAAGGTATGATGAATAGAAAGGCGAGATTTGACCTTTGGACGCTGGTAATGTTTGGGCTTCTTGGATTATATGGAATTTTTCTGATCTATCCAATGATAAATTTGCTCGTTCAGGCGGTGATCGATAAAGAAACCGGGCAATTTACTTTAGCATACTTTATTGAGTTTTTCAGTACACCTTATTATTTCAACACCCTGCTGAACAGCTTTAAGGTGACATTTTTTGTAACCATTTTAACAGTAATTATCGCGACTCCCCTAGCGTATATTTTTTCCCGCTATGAAATAAAGGGCAAAGGATTATTAAGAGTATTGATCATACTTTCTTCAATGTCTGCTCCGTTCATTGGGGCTTACTCATGGATCCTTCTTTTAGGCCGCAGCGGCGTAATAACGGTATTCTTTCGAGATACCCTAGGGATAACAATTCCCAATATCTATGGGTTTTATGGGATCTTGTTAGTGCTAACATTACAGCTTTACCCTTTGATCTTTCTCTATGTTTCTGGCGCGCTCAAGAATGTGGATAATTCCCTTTTGGAAGCCAGTGAAAATTTGGGATGTTCAGGGGTGAGGCGCTTTTTCATTATCATCATTCCGCTTATCACACCAACGCTTCTGGCCGGTGGTTTACTTGTTTTTATGAGGTCATTAGCGGATTTCGGCACGCCAATGCTGATTGGTGAAGGATATAGAACCTTCCCCGTTACGATCTTCAACGAGTTTATCAGCGAAATAGGCGGGGATGATGGATTTGCATCCGCGATCTCAATTGTGGCAATCGTAATTACAACTTTTGTTTTCTTGATCCAAAAGTACTTTTCCACACGGAAAAAATTTACGATGACTGTGCTAAACAAAATCAGACCCGAAGAAACCAAAGGGGCAAAACGGTTTCTTATTCATGCCTATTCTTATCTGCTGGTCGGCATTTCTATTATGCCCCAGATTTATATCTTTTATACATCCTTCAAGAATACGAAAGGTCTAACTTTTGCTCCAGGATATTCTTTTCAGAGCTATTACGCGGCCTTTGATAAGGTTGGGAAAGCCATATCTAATACGGTCACAATTCCGGCAGTGTCTTTGGTCTTTATTGTATTTCTAGCTGTGCTGTTGGCTTATATCTCTGTGAGACGCCCGGGGGTGATTTCCAGCACCCTGGACTCAATCTCTATGGTTCCATACATTATTCCTGGTTCAGTTATCGGTATCGTCTTATTGATTGCTTTCAACAAGCCTCCGATCATCTTGAGCGGCACGATGGCTATCATGGTAATCGGATTGGTTATTCGCAGGCTGCCTTATACAATACGGTCCAGTGTGGCTATTTTGCAGCAAATACCGATGAATATAGAGGAAGCGGCGCTTAGCTTGGGAAGTTCCAAACTAAATACGTTTTATAAAATAACCATGCCAATGATGGCAGCAGGAATCATATCTGGTGCAATCCTAAGCTGGATCACGATGATCAGTGAGCTATCCACTGCGATTCTGCTCTATACGACACGTACGAAAACGCTGACCGTGGCGATCTATACGCAGATCATTCGCGGGAATTATGGCGTTGCGGCGGCGCTTTCAACGATTTTGGCAGTGCTTACGATAATTTCTCTGATGATTTTTAACCGAGTCTCAAAAGAGGGCGAATTGTCCATGTGATACGGACAGGGGCAACATTTCGCAAGAGTACCAGGACAGAGCAGCAATAAAATAATAGGCTGGATTTTCGCCGTAATTCTATAAACAAGCGAAAATCCAGTTTCTTGCTTAATTCCGGTTAATTACTCACACCCCCACTGAGCCGAACACCAATCCCATGATAGGCAAAATCAGCAAGATCACAAACAGGATGCTCATCACCCAACTGATCCATTTCTTATCCGAGTTTCGCACCCAATAGAAAGTGATCAATGATAAAAGAAATGCCTGGGTCATCACCTCCAACCAGCCGGGAAAATGCTCGGCAAAAGGCAATGTCGTGTAGATC